>DBTH01000130.1:0-342 GCA_002306945.1 Methylacidiphilaceae bacterium UBA1321
GCTCGGTGCAAAGTTTGCGCAGGCCGAGGAGGTATTCCGGTGTGGCGATATTGACGCCGCCCTCAGCCTGGATGCATTCGATGAGCACGGCGGAAGTCTGCGGCGTAATGGCCGCCTTCACCGCTTCGAGATCGTTGTAGGGAACGTATTTGAATCCGGTAATGATCGGCTCGAAACCTTTCTTGATTTTGTCCTGCCCAGTCGCGCCGAGACCGCCCAGGGTGCGGCCATGAAAAGACTTGAGCGCGGTGATGACTTCGAAACGACCCGTGTCGTGGCCAAAGCGGCGCGCGAGCTTGTAGAGCATCTCGTTGGCTTCCGCTCCGCTGTTGCAGAAAAACA
>DBTH01000130.1:584-7515 GCA_002306945.1 Methylacidiphilaceae bacterium UBA1321
GCCTCGGCGCCGCTGTTGCAGAAAAACACCTTGCCGGAACCGGCGTAGGAGACGAGCTTCTCGGCCAGTTGTCCCTGCCACTTGTTGTAGTAGAGATTGGAAACGTGGATGAGCTGCTGTGATTGTTCGGTCAAAGTTTTGGTAATCGCCGGGTGGGCGTGACCCAAGGCGTTGACCGCAATGCCGCCGCCAAAATCGAGGTAGCGCTTGCCGTCAGCGTCCCAGACTTCAATCCCCTTGCCGCGCTCCAACACGAGCGAACGGGCGTAGGAGGGAACGACGTAGCGTTCAAACGTACGCATGGTTGCCTGTGCGGCAGATTCGACAATGACCGGGTGGGTCGTGGTGGTGGGGAAGGGATCGCTCATCGTGGGTGGGAAGTTCTATGTTCGAAGTACTAGGTTCTAAGTAAAAGGCGGGAGAAGTACGAGGTACTATCTAAGTACCGGCTTCTGAAATTCCATTTTTTGATTTTGTAAGTTTCTGATAAATCCGTTCTGTTTTTCGCTCGGGTTCAGGCGGTGATTTCGGTGCCGACACCGGCGTCGGTGAAGACTTCCAGCAACAGCGCGTGGGGCATGCGTCCGTCGAGGAAGTGAACCTGTTTGACGCCCTGCTTCAACGCTTCGACCGCGGAGTTCACCTTGGGCAGCATACCGCCTGCGATGACGCCCTTGGCCTTGAGTTGATCGATCTCGGCAATGTTCAAAGTCGAAATCGTCGACTGAGGATCGCTCGGGTCGAGCAACACGCCGTTGACGTCGGAAAGGTAAACGATCTTGCTGGCCTTGAGCGCCTGGGCAATTTCACCCGCAGCGACGTCGGCGTTGATATTGTAAACCTTGCCGTCACCGTCACGCGCCAACGGAGAAATGACCGGCATGATTTCAGTGCGAACCGCATCGCGTAATGGCCCGGTATCGACGCCGACGATGTCACCGACGAAACCGAGATCGACGAGTTCGCCGGTCTTGGACTGACGGTATTCCATCTTGCGGGAGATGAGCACTTCCTTGCCGGAAAATCCCTTCGCCTTGCCACCGAGTTTCTGGATCGACTCGACAATGCCGGGGTTGATCTCGCTGGCGAGGGTCTTCTCGATGACTTCCATCGATTCGCCGTCGGAAACGCGCAGACCATCGATGAACTTGGCCACGATGCCGCGATCCTTCATGGCGCGGGTGATGGCTTTGCCGCCACCGTGAACCAGAACGGGGTTGATGCCGACGGCTTCAAGGAAAACGATGTCCCGGAGAACGCCCTCGACGAGGTCTTCGTTCTCCATCGCGGCGCCACCGTACTTGATGACGACGGTCTGGCCGCGGAATTTCTGGATGTAAGGCAACGCTTCGATCAACGTTGCGGCTTTCAAATATTCGTTCATGGGAAAGTGCGGAGTGTAAGCAAAAAACTATGAAAAAGCAAAGACCGCGCCAAATTGTTACCTGGCGCGGTCTGTTCTTTAAAAAAGAGGAACTTTATTCGCCTTTGTTGAATTCGACGTATTTCTCGGTCAGGTCGGTGGTCAGTACGCTGTACTCGCCGGTGCCAGTATGGAGATGAATGGTGATGGTGAAGGCCGGTTTGCTGACGGCCTTGCGCAGACGGGCCACCGGCGTGCGGCTGGCTTCACCGTTGGCCACGGCCAGAACGCCGTCGTAATAAATTTCAACCATCTCCTCCTTGATGCGCGCGCCAGAGTAACCGATGGCGTCCATGAGACGGCCCCAGTTCGGATCGCCGCCACACCAGGAGCATTTGACGAGCGGGGAATGCGCCACGGCCAAAGCGGCAGCCTTGGCATCGGCAAAACTGGCAGCTCCCTTGACGATGACTTCGACCATCCGGGAGACGCCTTCGCCGTCCTTGACGATCATGCGCGAAAGGTGGCGCATGACGGTGGTGAGGGCTCGCTGGAAGAGATCGAGTTGCGGACTGTAGCTCTTGAGAACGGGATTTTGCGCCATGCTGTTGGCCAGCACGATGACGGTGTCGTTGGTCGAGGTGTCGCCGTCGACGGAGATGCGGTTGAAGGATTGCTCGACGGCATTGTAAACGCACTTGCGCAACGCGATCTTGTCGATGGCCACATCGGTGGTGATGACCGAAAGCATCGTGGCCATCTGGGGATGAATCATGCCCGCGCCTTTGGCGATGCCGCCGATGGTGACCTTGCGCCCGTCGATTTCAACGCGGACGGCGTATTCCTTGCGGAAAGTATCGGAAGTCATGATCGCCTTGGCGGCTTCGACGCCACCGTCGATGTCGAGCTTGGAGACGGCCTTCTTGATGCCGCGTCCAATCTTGTTCATCGGCAATTGCACACCGATGCGACCGGTGGAGCAGACGAGGATTTCCTTGGGCTTGCAATCGAGGGCTTCGGCGGTCTCCTCGACCATCGTGCGGGCGTTCTTGATACCCCGGACGCCGGTGCAGGCGTTGGCGTTGCCGGAGTTGAGGATGACGCCGCGAACGGTGCCGTTGCGGGCGTGGGTCATGGAGACCTTGACGGGAGCGGCCTTGACAAGATTGGTGGTGAAGGTCGCGCCGACCTGGGCGGGGTTGACGGAATAGACCAAGGCCATGTCCTTCTTGCTATCCGGCTTGATCCCGGCGGAAATTCCCGCAGCAACGAAACCCTGGGCGCTCGTGACGCCGCCATCTTTCAAAACTTTGATATCGCTTTTCATTCTTGCAACCCGGTGGTTTCTCCAAAGCCAAAGCGCACGTTGAGCGCCTGGACAGCCTGCCCGGCAGCCCCTTTACCAAGGTTGTCGATGGCTGAAAACAGTAACAACCGCCCAGTGCGTGGATCGACGCGCGTGGCGATCTCGATGGAGTTCGTGCGGGTGACGTGACGGGCCTCGGGGAGGCTGTCCTTGTCTTTCACGCTGACGAACGGCTCGTTCTGGTAGAAATTCTGATAAAGGGCGTTGATCTCGGCGGCAGCGGCCGGTTTGGCCAGCTTGGCCGAAATGGTCGTGAGCATGCCGCGGCTCAAGGGCACCAGGTGCGGGACAAAAGTGACGACAACCGGACGCGAGGCCAGGAGGGAAAGCTCCTGCTCGATTTCGCTCAGGTGGCGGTGCTTGGGCACGCTGTAGGGTTTCATGTTCTCGTTGAGCTCGACAAAGAGGAGATTGATGTCGGCCTTCTTGCCAGCGCCGGAAACACCGCTGAGGGAATTGATGACGAGTGTGTCAGGATCGATGAGACCGTTCTTCAAGGCCGGAGCCAACGCGAGCAGAATGCTGGTCGGGTAGCAACCGGGGCAGGCAAGCAGGTCGCTCTTCTTGATCTCCGCACGGTGCAATTCAGGCATCGCATAGACCGACTCCTTGAGGAGTTCGGGCGCGGGATGATCGTGACCGTAGAATTCCTTGTAGACGGCGGGATCCTTGAGGCGGAAATCGGCGCTGAGGTCGATAACGACCTTGCCAGCCTTGCGCAGGGGCAAAGCGTACTCAGCCGCCACACCGTGGGGCAAGGCGAGGAAAAAGACATCAGCCCGCGAAGGAAGATCGGCGGGGGTAACGTCGACGAAAGTCAGCTTGGCGTCGGAACGGGGAAGTCCCGACACAGTCTCTCCCACCAGGCGTCCCGCCAGAGAGCGGGATGTCAGGGCCGTTAGTTGGAGTTCGGGGTGCCGGGCAACAAGGCGTACCAATTCCTCACCGGAATAGCCCGACGCACCAACCACCGCAACGCGAAGTGTTGGCATAGGTCGGCTTTTCGCAAGCAGGTATATCTTGGATTAACGCTTGCTGAACTGGAAGCGCTTACGGGCGCCGGGTTGACCCGCCTTCTTACGTTCTTTCATGCGGGGGTCGCGCTTGAGGAAGCCGGGCTTCTTCAAGGTGGTGCGCAGGGCGGGATCGATCTGAATGATGGCGCGGGCAACGGCCAGGGAGATGGCTCCGGCCTGACCCATGAGTCCGCCACCGTGGGCGCGAACCTTGACGTCGTACTTCTTGGCCAGGTCGGCAGTGACGAGCGGGAGAACCGCGCGGGTCTTCATTTCGGGAGTCGTAAAATACTCTTCGATATCGCGACCGTTGATTTCGACCGTGCCCTTACCGGGGATGAGGCTGATGGAAGCCACTGAGGTCTTGCGACGGCCCGTGGCGGTGATTGTATCTGTAGAAGTCGACATGAAAAAAACCTTCGATTAGATGGTTATGGCTTTGGGATTCTGCGCGGTATGCGGATGCTGGGTACCGGCATAGACGTGAAGCTTGGTAAGAATCTGGCGGCCCAGGCGGTTGTGAGGAACCATGCCCTTGACGGCGGATTCAATAATGAGTTCCGGATGGCGGCGGCGGCGATTTTCCACGGTCTCGGACTTGTGTCCGCCGATGAAGCCGGAGTAGCTCATGTAGCTCTTCTGGACTTCCTTCTTACCCGTGAAGATGGCCTTGTCCGCGTTGATCACGACGACAAAGTCGCCGGTATCCACATGCGGGGTGAATATGGGTTTGGTCTTGCCACGCAAGACGTTTGCGACGCGTTCCGCGACACGCCCAACCACTTGGTTCTGCGCGTCCACAATATACCATTTGCGGTCAACCGCTTCGGCTTTAGCACTAAAAGTTTTCATTGCAGGAAGGGCGAAACTAGAGCCTGAGGATGAAAGTGTCAATGGATTTTTGCAGGGCCGCCGCCAATTGGCACCGGCTTTCTCCACATCCTGTACTGTTCTCGCCTGTTTTAATCGGGTTTTTCGTTATTTCGTTATGTGTTCTTCTATCGTAAATTCGATGGGAATTCACGAACTGTCAATCCATCAATCCAATGACAGTCATCGGCCATTATACAGAACGCGCCGTGGCTTGCATTCAAATTCTTTCCCTTTTCTTGACTCCAAACTGTCGCAGGGTCTCTTTGCCCTCATGCCCGGCTTTTTTCTCTGTAAACGACCTTCCCTACCCCCCTCCATAAAAACGGGCACCGCCGCGACGATCCGCGACAAGGGTCTACAGTCCCCATTACCCCGCCGGTTGGAAAGCCAGTCCAGACGCGCGATGACTAAAATCGGTTTCCCCCATTTCATGCCCGCATTTTAGCCCGGATCGGACTTTGTCCGTTAGTCCTGGGTGCGTTAGGTGAGCTCGGTGCGCGCTAAATAATGGAGTTCAACGGCTCACTTGAGCAATTGCGGATACGCTTGCTTCCACGCTTCGGGAACGCGCTGGGGTCGACCGCCGGGTAGTTGCACGGTAACCATGGTCTGTTTGCACTTGGCGATAACCGTCTCCTCACCCCGGCGGCGAATGGTCGATTCGATATAAAACCGAACCTTCTCCATCCCGGCCAGGCGGGCGTCGATTTCGAGAATGTCCCCGAGTTTGGCCGGACGCATGTAATCGATCTCGGTGCGCGCGACGACGGGAACCAGTCCCGTCTCACCCATCTCCTTGACGGTCCAGCCGAGGTATTCGGACAACTTGCTGCGGGCAATCTCGATGAGGCGCAGGTACGCCACGTTGTGCACAACGCCACCGGCATCGGTGTCGAAGTAGAAAACTTCCACCGGCGTGACCAGGCGGGGTTCGTGAGGGATGGGAGGCATTGATTTAAGTTTTCAGTGCGATGGTTTTCCGTTTTCAGTGGTGTCCGTGATTAGGTCAACCCCCGTCAAGGTTTGCGTATCCTACTGAAAACCTCGAACTCTTTTCGTTAAAATTCCAGCGAGAAACGTTTGGCGATGGCCTTGAGCACCTTGACGCGACCGTACCATTTGAATTCGCCTTCAATGATATTCCACGGAGCGAGTTTGGTATCGGTTTTTTCGAACATCTCCTCGGCGGCGGCGATATGTTCCTTCCACTTGCGGCGATTGCGCCAATCTTCATCACTGATCTTCCAATGCTTGTACGGATCGGCGGCACGCTTCTCGAAACGCCGGAGCTGTTCGGATTTGCTGATGTGGATGTAGAACTTCATCATCACCACACCGGACTCGACGAGTGTGCGCTCGAATTCGTTAATCTCCCGATACGCGCGCTTCCACTCGTCCTCGGTACAGAATTCCTCCACCCGCTCGACCATCAGGCGGCCGTACCAGGAACGGTCAAAGATGGCGGTCTCGCCCTCGCCGGGCAATTTCTTCCAGAAACGCCAGAGATAATGATGGCGATACTCTTCGGCTGTCGGCTTGATGACGGAATAAACGCGGATGAGCCGTGGATCAAGCTTCTCGGTGATGCGTTTGATGACACCCCCCTTACCGGCGGCGTCGGGCCCTTCAAAAACGAGAATGACGGTACGTTTGCTCTCCAGAATGCGGCGTTGGAAATGCAGGAGGGAGAGTTGAAGCTCCTGTAATTTTTCCCGGTATTCGTCCTTGGAAATCTGCTTATCGAGATTGAGTTCGTCGAGGCGTGACATGGCAGCATCTAGTTAACTCGAACCCAATATAAAGACAATGAAATGTTCGTCGTTAACGCAATCGGCGGAACATCCCTCTTGCCAGCCGGGCAACAGGAGGCTTGTTTAATCGGTTTTTATCCTATAGGATGCCAGGATAAATGAAAGATTGCCGTCGGAATCAAACACGTGTTAGGTTCGCCACACTTGACACTTCCGATCCGTGCACGAGTCTATAACCCTAACCTTTTATCATCATGGAACCTCAAGCTGACATCGCCCTTATCGGTCTGGCCGTCATGGGTCAGAATCTTATCCTGAACATGAACGACCACGGCTTCACCGTCGTCGCCTACAACCGCACCGTCTCCAAGGTCGACGCCTTCCTCAACAACGAGGCCAAGGGCACCAGGATTCTCGGCGCCCATTCCATCGCCGAAATGATTTCCAAGCTCAAGCGCCCCCGCCGCGTCATGATGCTGGTCAAGGCCGGACAGGCCGTAGACGATTTCATCGCACAGATCGTTCCCCACCTCGAAAAGGGCGACATCATCATCGACGGCGG
>DBTH01000130.1:7787-8035 GCA_002306945.1 Methylacidiphilaceae bacterium UBA1321
ATCATCATCGACGGCGGCAATTCCCTCTACGTCGATTCCATCCGCCGCACCAGGGAACTCGAAGCCAAGGGACTCCTCTTCATCGGCACCGGCGTTTCCGGCGGTGAAGAAGGCGCGCGCCGCGGTCCCTCGATCATGCCCGGCGGCAGCCCCGCCGCATGGCCGCACGTCAAAGACATCTTCCAGGCCATCAGCGCCAAGGTCGAAAACGGCACCCCGTGCTGCGACTGGGTCGGCGAAAACGGCGC
>DBTH01000130.1:8335-8534 GCA_002306945.1 Methylacidiphilaceae bacterium UBA1321
CGAGTACGGCGACATGCAGCTCATCAGCGAAGCCTACAATCTCCTCTCCAGCGGTCTCGGCCTCCACGCCGACGAACTCGGCGATGTCTTCACCGCCTGGAACAAGACCGAACTCGATTCGTACCTGATCGAAATCACCTCCGACATTTTCAAGTTCAAGGACACCGACGGCCAGCCCCTCGTCGACAAGATCCTCGAC
>DBTH01000130.1:8803-9025 GCA_002306945.1 Methylacidiphilaceae bacterium UBA1321
AAAAAGGCACCGGCAAGTGGACGGTTGAAAGCGCCCTTGACCGCGGCACTCCCGTCACCCTCATTGCCGAAGCCGTCTTCGCCCGCAGCCTCTCCGCCCTCAAGGACGAACGCGTTGCCGCCTCGAAGGTTCTCTCCGGCCCGGCCAATACGAAGTTCACCGGCGACAAAAAGCAATTCATCGAAGACGTCCGCCTCGCCCTCTACGCCTCCAAGATCGTCT
>DBTH01000130.1:9387-9819 GCA_002306945.1 Methylacidiphilaceae bacterium UBA1321
CGCGGCGGTTGCATCATCCGCAGCCAGTTCCTCGGCAACATCAAGAGCGCGTTCGACAAGAATCCGCAATTGAGCAATCTCCTGCTCGACGACTTTTTCCACAAAGCCATCGACAACGCCCAGGCTTCCTGGCGTCGCGTCGTATCGGCCGCTGCCCTGCTCGGCATCCCGACCCCGACCTTCTCGACGGCACTGGCCTTCTACGACGGCTACCGCACCGCGAAACTCCCGGCGAACCTGTTGCAGGCCCAACGCGATTACTTCGGCGCTCACACCTACGAGATCGTCGGCAAACCCCGTGGCGAGTTCCATCACACCAACTGGACAGGCCATGGCGGCAACGTCGCTTCGACGACTTACAACGCTTGATACCGAAAGGTATTAAGCGTGGAAGGCCGTGCAGCGTGACGCTGGCAGGGATGATCCCTGCAC
>DBTH01000130.1:10061-10223 GCA_002306945.1 Methylacidiphilaceae bacterium UBA1321
CTGGCAGGGATGATCCCTGCACTCAGTAACGAGAAGCGGGAAAGACGTCAGGTTCCCGCTTGAACGTTCATCGCAAAGGCGGAGCGGCTCGAAGACGTTTTTCGGAAGTTGGATTGAACGTGAATACTCTTGGAGCTCTCACACCGATCCTTCGACAAGCTC
>DBTH01000074.1:0-5985 GCA_002306945.1 Methylacidiphilaceae bacterium UBA1321
GTTTTTAAAAACACCCCTTTTTCAGCAACCTGTTAGGGCAATTTAAAGTATCGTGCACAGAGAATGGAGGATTCCGTCCTCCAAACCTCCTGCTTAAGGAAATCATACCCTTTAGCGGGGGATATGGGGGCAGCGCCCACAGTCTTTGTGTGCATGATACTTTGAAATGCTCTAAAAAACTCAGTAAGTGCTGCCCCGGCCCGTCGACCAATCAACGAAGGCTGAGGGCGGTGTCCCCATTCGCTCTCAAAACTGCCCAAACAATGCCGCCGCGAAGCTCTTGGCCGGGAAAATCAATCCAAGCAAGAAAATCTCAACTCTTTGTATGCCGGTGAAATATGCGGACTAGGCCTGCAACTTCTTCAGCAGAATATCGCCGACGGCTTGGGGATTGGCCTTGCCTTTGGAGAGCTTCATGACCTGACCCTTGAGCGCATTGACCGCGTTGGTCTTTCCGGCCTTGAAATCGGCGACGCTACGCGGATTGGCCGCAATGGCCTGTTCGCACAATTTTTCCAATTCGGCGGTATCGGTAATCTGCGAGAGACCGAGCTCCTTGACCAGAACGGCGGGAGATTTGCCGTCCGAAACCATCTTCGCGAAAACGTCCTTCGCTTGCTTGGTGCTGATCTTGCCGTCCTCGACGAGGTTGGCCAATTCCGAGAAATACTCGGCAGGCAACGGAATCGCATTCACATCGACGCCCGTGGCGAGGTAATCGTTGAGGAGAAAATTGGCAACAGCGGATTTGTTCTTCGCGGCGGCGGCAGCCTTCTCGAAGTAATTCGCTAGGGCCACTTCCGAGGCGAGCACGCTGGCCTGATATTCGCTCAGCGCAAAATCCTTGACCAGGCGCGCCTTCTTCGCCGCGGGCAATTCGGGCAGGCGGCTTTTGGCTTCTGCGAGCAGACCTTCCTCCGTATTAAGCGGGAGCAGATCGGGATCGGGGAAGTAGCGGTAATCGTGCGCCTTTTCCTTCGTGCGCATCATGAAGGTCTCACTGCGTCCGTCGTCCCAGCGGCGCGTCTGCTGAATGATCGTCGTGCCGGATTCGACATCTTCGATCTGGCGGGCAATCTCGAAATGGAGCGCCTTGCGGACCGCGCTGATGCTGTTCATGTTCTTGATCTCGACCTTCGTGCCGAATTCCTGTTGGCCCTTGGGGCGGATGCTGACATTGACGTCGCAACGCATCTGGCCCTTTTCCATGTCGGCATCGCTGACGCCGCCGTAGATCAGAATTTGTTTGAGCGCTGTCAGATAGGCGAAGGCTTCCTCCGGCGAACGGATGTCGGCCTCGCTGACGATTTCCATCAGCGGTGTGCCGGCGCGGTTGAAATCAATCGAACTGCTCGTCTCGAAGTGCGTGGACTTGGCGACGTCTTCCTCAAGGTGAATGCGCACGAGACGGATTTTTTTATCGGCGACAGTCTTCGGATCGTTCTGCACGTCCTTCGGATAGGCGAGGAGATTGAGCGTGACCGCGCCCCGGTCGCACAGCGGCTGGTCGTACTGGGAGATCTGATAATTCTTCGGCATGTCCGGATAAAAGTAATTTTTCCGGTCGAACTTGCAACGCGGGGCGATGTCACAATCTAGCATGATGCCGGTGAGGATCGTCTTGATGACGGCTTCCTTGTTCGGTGTCGGCAACACGCCGGGCAGTCCGAGACACACGGGACAAACGTGCGTGTTGGGCGCCGCGCCGAAATGATTCACGCACGAACAAAACATCTTCGTATTGGTCTTCAACTGGACGTGCACTTCCAGCCCGATCACTGCTTCGTATTCAGCCATATGCTTTCTCTGACAGATTTTTGACCGAATTAAAGAAATTGACGAAATTTATTCCATCCATTCCTTCATTCAGTTGGTCTTCCGTAAATTCTATAATTCCGTTAATTCCGTCTAATCGCCTTTGTCTTTTCCGTTTCCCCTTTAAATCGCGGGCAATTCCTTGTGCCACGGCGTCGCTTGCTCATAAGCGTGCGCGGCGCGCAGGATATTTTCCTCGCCCCACTCGGCGCCGATGATCTGCAAGCCGATGGGCAGCTTGCCCTGCGTGAATCCGCACGGGATCGAGACGCCGCAGACTCCGGCCAGATTCACCGCGATGGTGAAAATATCGGCCAGATACATCTGGAGCGGATCGCTTGTCTTCTCCCCGATCTTGAACGCCGCTGTCGGCGAAGTCGGCGTCAGGATCGCGTCGCACTTCTGGAAAGCGTTGGTGAAATCCTGGCGGATCAACTGCCGCACCTTTTGCGCGCGGTTGTAATAGGCGTCGTAGTAACCGGAGCTCAACACGTAAGTGCCGAGAATGATGCGGCGCTTGACCTCGGGGCCGAAACCCTGCGCGCGCGTCGAACGGTACACATCGAGAATGTCCTTCGGATTCTTCACCCGTGCGCCGTAACGAACGCCGTCGAAGCGGGCGAGATTGGCCGAGGCTTCCGCCGGAGCGATGATGTAGTACACCGCGCAGGCGTACTCGGTGTTCGGCAGTGAAATATCGACGATCTCCGCGCCGAGTTTGGCGTACTGGTCAATCGCCGCCTTGATAGCCGACTGCACTTCGGGGTCGATACCGCTGATGAAATATTCCTTCGGCACGCCGAGCTTCAACCCGCGCACGTCCTTCTTGATTGCATCAGTGTACTTCGGCACGGGCCGCTTGGCGCTGGTGTTGTCCTTCGGATCGTGACCGCTGATGACTTCGAGCAACAGCGCGGCGTCTTCCACCGTCTTGGTGAAAGGCCCGATCTGGTCGAGACTCGACGCGAATGCGACGAGACCGTAGCGCGAAACGCGGCCATAGGTCGGCTTCAACCCGACGCAACCGCAGAGCGAGGCCGGTTGACGAATCGAACCGCCCGTATCGGAACCGAGCGCGGCGAACGCCTCGTGACCGCCGACCGCTGCGGCCGAACCGCCACTCGAACCGCCGGGAATGCGTTCGGTGTCCCACGGATTGCGGGTCACGCCCCAACTCGAATTCTCCGTCGACGAACCCATGGCGAATTCGTCCATATTCGTGCGACCGACAAAAACAGCGCCCGCTTCACGCAACTTCGCAATCGCCGTCGCGTCGTAAGGCGCAGTGTAGCCGTGCAGCAACTTCGACGAACAGGTGCAGGGATCACCCTCGACATTGAGCACGTCCTTGATCGCGATGGGCACGCCGCCGAGCGGCTTCGAGACATCGGCTGCCGCGGCTGCGGCGCGAACCTTCTCCGCGTCGGGCTTGAAATTATAAGCGCTGAGCTTCGGATCGACCGCTTCGATACGGGCGAGCAGATCGTTGGCGACTTCCAGAGGCGTGACTTCCTTCGCGGCCAATTTGCGGCGCAACGAAGAAACCGATTCGGTATAAAAATGAGCACTCATGGGAACACGCCTTATTCGATCATCTTCGGAACGACGATCAGGTTATTGTCCTGCTTGGGGGCGTTGGAAAGAGCGACCTCGACCGGGAGACTTTCCCCGGCGACGTCCTCGCGCAAATTATTCACGACCGGGCCGGAAAACGCCGGAACGCCGGAGACGTCGACTTTCTCCAATTGGGCCACATAGCCGAGAATGCTGGAAAGCTGTTTCTGAAACGTGGCGGCCTCCGCGTCGGTCAAATCCAAACGCGCAAGATCGGCCACATACCGCACATCAATTTCTGGGGATGCCATGGAGCGCCTAGTTAAACGTCTCCAACGGAATGCGGCAAGGATTTTTACGAGGAGGCAAAATATAACCCTTTACCTCCAAGCAAGGCCGGAAAATGTAACTTAAGCTGCTTTAAGGACTTTAGTAGATTTTTTGAAAGCTTCTACTTTTTCCCTTGGCACATAAGGAGGGGCCGTCTTCTGCAGCATACTCTCCATATCTGCAAGACGCTTTTTAAGCTGATCTAACTGTTCATTCAATTCTTCTACTGTATCACCTTGAATTACAACTGATTTATTAGCCGGATAGCTCATATCTCTTTTTCCTCTAATAACGAGTTATTATACTCTAATAATATCCTCTGCGCAAATGGCCCAATTAGAAATTCGTATCTATTCTTTGCATTATCAGAAAAATACTTAGGCGCTGAACACTTTATACTTAAAACTAATGGGCTCTTTTCCAAGTGTCGACTAAAAAGGGGATAAGCAATTAGCGAGCCAGAATTTTCATCGGCATTATGGCTACGAACATATCTAGCCCTTTTACCTTTATTTAACTCTTTGGCTATATTTGGTATTATAATTATTTTCCCTTCTCTAGCAGCCACCGAGAAAGTCGCGTTCTTGGACTTAAGATTCTCTACATTAGGAGGTAAGACGTATGGCTGATAGCAAACAAAATGATCGAAAATTTGATGTTCATTCATCCGCGCCAAAGTCACCTTTATTGTTAGTTCGTCATTAAATCCACTATCTGTAACAAAAACTTGATGGACACTGCGAACTAGTAATTTGATCTGTTCAGTAGGATTGACTGGATCTGCGGGCATCCCATTTTCGGGCAACCCAGTCTTACGACGGTTTTGCGCTCCTACGCACTCTAATTTTTTAGAAACAGCGTCATTAATACCATCTATTAACGCCAAAATAGTTCGGATTGGAGGTCTCTTATATTTATCAATCTGTTTAAGAATTTCTATTTGAAAAAAATTAAGAAGAATCAAAAGAGGAGGCAGTAACAATGCAATGTACTCAATCCATTGATGGCTATCTACAGATCCGAGCAAAGTAGGATGACTTTTTTTAAATCGGTCATTATGAATAAAGACAAGAATCGTAGATGATATAAGGCTCAGCAAAAATGGAATAAAGCGTACCCACCATTTCCGAGAAATCTCCGAATATTTCATCCAAAATTTTCGCCACATTACAATAATAGCTATAACGTACTACATAAGGGATGCGATCTTTTTTTAGTGCTCCTTTTGACTCTACCATTTTACCCCCGCCGGATCGGGACAATGGGCGCTGGCGAGCCAGAGCTTCGCGCGGGTGCAACCGCAGAGGCGGCATTTGCCGAGGCCCCAGTTGCCTTCGGGTTGGTAGTGGGCGCAAGCCGCGCATTGGACGAGGCGTTGCTGTTGCTCTTCGCGGCTGACGAGTTGGTAACCTGCCTCGCGCCAACGTCGCAATTCCTTCCAGAGCCGTTTGACTTTTGCCGGAAGGGTCTGCGATGGAATGCCAACTCCTACCACACCGGTCTCCATCTGCCACACACACTCAAACTCCGCCGTCTCCACCTGTCCGGCGCGGACGAGACTTTCGCGGAACGCGCGGTTGGCGCGGCATTCGTGACAATGCAATCCCGATCCGCACGCGGCAGAGAGGAACCAGTTCAGTCGTTTCATCCGTTTAATCGTGTTAGGAACAATCTATAGTCTATGATAACGAGCCCTGCCTGATAGTTCTCGCGTTTCCGATACGTCGGCAGCTATCAAATATATCCTGGCTATTTAGTCGACCGTCGCGTTGCCTCCATAGGTATAGGGAATAAACGACGTGCAGGCCGATTCGCCCACGAACACGAACATGCTGCCCGACGCAGGCGGCGCGATCTCTTCATAGAACAGCCGCGTGCCTGCCGACGTCAGCCGGATGTCGAGCACCGCCGTCGAATCGTCGCAGGTGAAAAGGATCGTCACGTTGTACGGTCCCGCCGTCGAAAAAAGGGTCGCGCAGTTGGCAGCGGAAAAAGTCTGGATCGATACCGCGCCCGAGAGAACGAGTTGATACGCGCCGGACGATTGTCGCGTGAGCGTGTGAACTCCATTGATCGAATCGAGACCGGTGATTTTTTTATTGGCCGTTGTGCAGCAAGCCGCCAACCCGCTAAGCGTGAGTTGAATCGTATCCGCCGTCGGACAGGTCGAACACGAGTCGCACACGCTGGGCCGGCAGTCGCAGCATTGACCATCATGGGGAGTTTTCCAATACATAGGAAGGGGGAGGGAAAAGTACGAAGTTCTAAGCCGTAACTATTCAAAAC
>DBTH01000074.1:6378-17868 GCA_002306945.1 Methylacidiphilaceae bacterium UBA1321
GTTTTGAATAGTTACGGCTAAGTACCAGGTTCTAGGTTGGCGCACGGAGAATTTCCGAATGGATTAGAACGCCTATCGCGCATTCGGCTGATTTTCCGGCTTCATTTTTTAATCCCGTAAATTCCGTTAATTCCCGTCAAAAGCCTTTTCATCCGGTGTACGCCTCGGAACAGAGGACGAGGATTTTCTTGGCGGTGCCGTCCTCGCAAATATCGATCTCGCGCACCTTGAGTTCCTTGCTGTTGCAATCGGACACGTCGAGGATCACCTTGCCGTCGCCGCCGTCCGATGCCAGCAGCATGAGCCGCGAGGTGCGGCCCACGCCGGGGCTGGCGTTTTCGAGCGGGGTGTCGTCGATGCCGTCGACTTCGGCCTTGCCCGAAGGCTTGCCGTCGCTGCGCTCACTCGCACGGTATGTCGTGCGGCGGGAGCGATTAACGCGCAGCAGCCCGAGCAGATCGTCCGCGCCGAGATGCGTTGCGGGACCGAATTTGATTTTCGTTTCGCCCAAATCGATTGATTCCTCGACCTTCTGAATCACCGCGGCCATGGCCGACCATTCGCTGCGCCCGCCGGAGAGTTGCAACGAGCGGCCCACCGCCGCCACACCGCCGCATTCATCTTCCTTGAGATGAAGTTCACCTTCGTAAGGCAGGCTGGAAACGGAATTGTAGAGTGCTTGTGCGAGCCCGACCGGAACCGTCTCGCCGGAAGTGAAACTCCGCAGTCGCGTGAATGTCTGACTCGTGGCGTCGGTCGCACGAACGCGCGTGGTGAGAACGACGTCGCTTTTTTGTTCGAGGATCGGATTGGTCGATGCGTCGAAGTCGAGACTCGAATCCTGGAGGCGTTCGTAGCTGAGATAGGCTTTCACTACGACCGTGCCCGATTCCTTTCCCGACCACGAGGGCACTGTGCCTTTGACGAGTTCGTTGTCGAGCGTATCGGGCGTGCGCGTGCCACCGCTGATCGCGATGTTGCCGAGCGTCTTGAGCCAGGGGAGTTTTTCTTTCCACCAATCAACACTGTTTTCAGCGATTGGCGACGTGGTGATCGATTGGCGCTGATAGGAGGCGTTGGCGCCGCTGAGTTCGAGCGTCATCACGAGAGCGCCAATGGCGTTTTCGTCCGCAGTCGTGGGATATTGATCCTTCACAATTCGCGTGTAGTCGGTTCCGTCCACGGTGCTGGTCTGTTCGTACTTGAGCACGACTACGGAACGTTGAAGATCGTAGCGCGGTCCGATGGTGAGGGATTCGACGGGTGCACCGGCATTCACCGTGACGGAAACCGGCGCAAGGCTGGAGCGGAGTTTGATGTGAAGCGTCGGCGGTGTAGTGGTGTAATCGAAATAGGCCACCGCATCCGGCATCCAGCGCAGAATTTTCCGGATGACCTCCGCACAGCTTGGGTCTTGCAGTTCATCCCACGGAATTTCCACGCCCGGTTCGACGGTGCCGATCTGGAGAGGACGTCCCTGAGCGATGGCGAAGGCCAGGACTTCCCTGATCGCCGCTCCGCTGTCGAGCTTTTCGCCGTCGATGGTCTGCCCCACGATCACCCGGCTGCGAGCCACAGTGGTCAGGCCGGACGATGCGTTGCTAAAGTCCGCAAGTTGCCTCCAGTTCTGCTGGAAGACCAGGTCGTCCAGATACCACCACGGGCCGTCCAGTTCGTAGCTGGATGCTTCGGATTTCGCCTTGCCGATGCGTGGAACCTTCACAACGCGTCCCTGAAACCAGAGCACGCCGTCACGGCGGATTTTCAGTGTATCAGCGTAGGCAAAAGGCAGGTCGATGTCATAGCTGGTTCCGGTCATGGAAAATGTCACAGTGTCTGCTGCCTGATTGGTCAATTTGCGCTTGAGCTTTCCCAGGCCCCACGATGAAAAAGTCTTTTCGACGCCAGACGCGTCGATCAACGTCCATTCGCTCATATATAGAATTTGTTATAGATTATAGAATAGGCAGAGTCCGTTGCGCATTCATGCGCATGAACGGGCGCTCATTTTCAGGCTTCGGTTGAGGTTTCGCCGGATGCCGGGATTTGCGCGGCCTGCCATGCGGCGGCAGCCGTGGCGACCTGGCTGGCCAGCGCGGGGTAATTGGCCGCGACGTCCTCCGCACAGCCTGCATTGATCCAGACACCGAGTTCATCTTTAATGCGGACTTCTGTCGGTGAGACGTAGACGACGTCGGGGGTTTCGGAATTGGGTGTGTAATCGCTCATTGTATTTGATCTTTAAAATTGCATGGCCGTGACGCGAACGGTGCCGCTCGACAAGGTAACCGGCGCGCCAGACAGATTAATCGCCGAGACCAGAACCGTGTTCGGCGTGGTAACGGTAGCGGTAAGAAGCACGCCAGCCTGGGTAAGTGTCATCAGGGACGCCTGGACTCCATTGCCCAGGGCAGCTCCGGTTAGTGTCACTGACGTAGTAGCTACGCCGCCCGCCGTCAAAGTGCCGGGCGCCCATGTCGCGGTCGATGACAAGACTTTGGCAATCGCCGTCCCGCCGCCTATTGCTATGCTTCCTGCTATTGCTACGCTTCCAACAGTTGTGAAATTCCCACCGGGGGTAAAAGTAAATTTGTTGAGAAAATTCGTTCCGTCGTAATACCAGAACTCAAGATTGCTCGTGGTTTTTCGCCGGGAAATATGCCATATGGAATTAGGAGCTGACAGTTGCAGGGTTACGTGGTCGTCAGTACCTGAATTTGCAATAAAACCCGCCGTGCTAGTCGTAGGAAATCCAGTAGCCGAGTTAGCGCAAACCGCTCCGCTTAATGTGGCCGCAGTGCCCGTCGCTGTTACATTCAATGGACTGGTGAATGTCGTCGCTCCACTGATCGTGTTTGTACCAGCGATTGTCTTGGCTCCACTCAATGTCGTCACGGTCAGGCTGCTTGCCGTCGCTGTGGTGAATGTGGAGTTGGTTGCGGTCAGCGTCGCCACTGCCCCGTTTGTCGTGCTCAATGTCGCAATCGTGTTGTAGGTCGAAGACGCCGTTGTGGTGACAAGAGAGCCGAAAGTCGCCGTGCCGACGCTGGCGGTTGTCACGCCGAGGGAAGCGATTGCCGCATTCGTTCCTGAGAATGTGGAGAAAGCTACCGGAGCAGAAAAAGTTTTCGTTCCCGTCACTGTCTGACTGGTACTGAGCAGAAAAACGTTGGATGACAAGCGGCTGTCGGAAAGCGCCCCGGAGGAAACGGCCGAGGCGTTCAACCCGGTCAGACCGGAGCCGTTGCCGCTGAATGTACCCGACGACAGGCCCGAAAATGTTCCGTCGAATATGCCGGTACCCGCTCCCGAGAAGGTGCCTTGAAAAATTCCTGACGCGGTCAGGCTCGGAATAACCACCGCGCCGCTGAATGTCTTTGCCCCAGTCAACGTCTGTGCCGTACCGAGCGTCAACGCGCTGTCGGACGCCGTGCCGGGAGAGTAATTCGCGCGAAGACTGATCGTCGCGAGAATTCCCAGCACCAGAATAAAAAGAAGTTTGTTCATGTGATGATATGTTTAACTTTCCGGCGAGCCGAACTGGAGAGTGCCGTTGGCAAACCAGACGGAGCGCCATTGATTTAAAGTGGAATCGAAGACCTGGAACTCGACGCCGTTCTTGATGCGGTAATTTCCGCCTGCGGGCGTGAGCAGGGCGAAACGACTGTCGCACTCGGCAGCTGTGTAATATTTCTCCTGCGCAACGACTGGTTCGCCCGTGCCTTCGACGCCGCACTCACGGATCTTGAGCAGGGTCGAGCCGAACATGACGCGCCGCGAAGGGCTGTCGGTCGTGACGCCGGAAAGGACAAGATAGAAAGTCTTCTCCAGCGCGCTGTCGAGACTCAGGTTCGTCTCGTCGCCGGTAAAAGCGAAAAGCGCGTGCTGAGACGTTTCGGCGTCCCAGACCGTGGTGGTCAGTGAATTATTAAAAGCGGCAGCCAACACCGTGCTCGACATCAGCGGAAAACCGACGATCCCGGCGAGGGTATTCTCCTTCACTTCGAGTGTCATCGAAGCGAAATTGGAAATATCGAGCAGCGTCGTACCGCGAAAAAGCGCGATCTCGAACGCTGCATCGTTGCCGCGCCAAAGCACCGGGGCCGCCGCAGTTGTCACGTCCTTGACCTGGTCAAAGCGCGATGTGTCAACGGCGAGTCGGAGGCGCTGGCGTGTTACTTGTGTCATATATAAATCCTTCCTGTCATGCGGGCCGTTGCGAGAGCAACAGACCGCCCTTGATTGAATAACCGACGCGCGTGCTCAGGCCGATGTAGGACGCCTCGGTGACTTGAACAATGGCGTCCGCGAGATAACGCGAAACTTCCTGCCCGTCGTTGCCGAGCGCGGTGAATGTCACCAGGCCGCCCGACGGCACATCGGTTTCGTGCGCGAGGAGGAAAACCTCCGCGTCACGAATCGAGGCGTGCAAGCGTGTGACGGAAAACGCGATGATCGTCCTTTGATTTTTGCGGTCAAAGAAAGCAGCCGCATCGGCTCGCAAAAACTGCGCCTCCTCGATTTCGCGTCCGCTGGAGATTTTGAAATCGCGCACACCGACCGGCCCGCTCATCTCGGCCAGAACGAAATCGTCCACGGTGATTTTCATGCGCTCACCTCCGAAGAAAAGCCGTCGCGTGTTTCAAAGCGGACATCATAGATCAACAACGAATCGTCATCCTGACGCGTGATGGTCTCCGATGCGGCAAAGAGCGTTTGTGCGACAGCGGAGGGTTGATACTGATGCAACAACGCAGCGACCTTCTCGGCGACTTCGAGCGCGTGCGGGCCGGAATTCAACTCCGCGCTCTCCTTCACGCGCACCGTGACCGCAACCTGATCGAGGCACGGGCCGGGCGCTTCGGGATGGCGGACTCCCGCCAGGGGCGTCATCACCACGCAAACAATACCGAGTGAATCGACCTGCTGTTGCACCTCGAAATTCAAATTGCGCGCCTTCTCGGTCAAGACCGGCAGCGACGCGAAAAACGAATCCGCCGCGAGCTTCGCGGTCAATTCATCCTGAAGGGCCAGCAGCACGCTGCTCATACGCCCTCCTGTTGCGCCGAGCCGAAACGTTTCGTTCGCGCGGCAATGGTCGGGCTTGGGCCAACCGACGAAACTTCCGTATCGGCCACGAGCGGTTCCTCGATATCGAACTGACAATTGGCGACGCGTTCAAAGAGCCGCAACGCCTCCTGCGCATTCGACTTGCGCGTCTCGTTGGCCACCAGGCGCACGCGTTGTGGCAAGCGCAGCGCGAGCAAATCGAGCGCCGGAGCGAGCAACTTTTCCGGGATCGTGCCGCTTTCGCCGAGACGATTGCGTCCGCAAGCGCCGACATAACCGCGAGCGAGCGCCGTCACCTGTGCAATGACCGGCGCGACCGGATCGGTCTGCCCGGTGGCCTTCGCGGCGTTGCGATACGCCTCCAGTTCGGGGCCGGAGAGCACCGTCAGCACATCCGCTTCTGTAATAGAGATCCACATATAGAATAAAGGGGAAATAAAATGAAAAACGCAGCCACCCGCACCGCGAACGCACGCGCCGGATCGGACGGCACGCGCGTCGCAACACAGACAAATGGTAGCGGTCGACGGCGGTTTTAGGCCACGTTCAGGCGCTGAACGGCGGAAGAATTCGTCACCTCGACGTCTTCGCTCCAGTCAAACTTTGCGACTTCCACACGGCCATCCTCGCGGACATAAGAACCCGGAACCATGTACTGGCCCATCAAGCGGAACGTTTTCATAAAGGACGGATCGCGGCGGGTGGGATTCTGCATCCGAGCGAAAACGAGCACCGTGCTATCGAGCAGGAAGTTCACGCTCTCGGCGAGATTTTCCGCGGCGGTATCGACGACCATATAGCTCGCCCTCACCTGCGGATTGCCCAGGAACAAGCGCGAAGCATCGTCCTCGGTCGGGATCGCGATGGCGGCGCCGTTTCCACGGCCAGGGCCGGCGACGAACTTCGAGCGGACGTTGGACGAATTCTTGAACAAGCGCCAGGCCGAGGCACCGAAGAGAATGCCGACGTTCATCAAGCTGCCATACTTAGCGGCCTTGATGATGCTGAGAATGGCCGAGTCGATGTCGTCGACCGGATCGGAGGCGGAAGTGCCGGTCCAGGTTTTGCTGGTGCCGGTTCCGGCGGCGGCGACGGCCTTGTCGATGACGGCTTTTTCATGCGCGAGGGCGGCAACTTCAGCGATCATCGTCGCGCCTTCCTGGAGCGCGTTTTCGATACCGGACTGTTCGAGCAATTCGAGATTATCGACCGGATAATCGAGCGCGTGCGGCTGGCAATTGTAGGTCGCGTCGGAGACGTCGAAACTGAGTTCCGTGGCGCGGCCACCGATGCCGCGGAAAGTTGCGGGCAGGTGGAATCTGTTTTTCTCCGAGTAGACTTTGTATTTGCCGATCGACGTGGCGACCGGAACGGTGGGGGCCAGAAAATCGGCAACGGGGTTGATGGCCGACTGGGCAGCGCCCTGGGCGTATTCGCGCAGGGTCGGGCTGGCGCTGATTGTGGAAAGACGAGAAGACATAGTATTATATAGAATTGTGGGTACGAGATGCGTACCGGATTTTTGTTTGGCGAGACGGCCGCCATCAGGCAGCCGCCGTCAGATTGATGAACAGAATGACGTGAAACGGATGTCTGCTATTTAGCTCACCGTCACGTTGCCGATGGGGGCGGGGCGGACGAGGACCAACTGGCCGTCGACTCCGGTTTCTTCCGCAATGGCGAGGCCACGGTAAGTGCCGGTGGTGGCGGGCAACTTGCGCAACTTGCCCTTGTCGGCGCTGGTCGAAGGATCGGCCAGGACGAGCACGTCGCCGGGGACGCAAGCGCCCTTGAGCACGATGCGGTGATTGCGGCTGGCTTCGAGCGGACGCAGCGTCACGTTATCGCCGCTGACGTTGCCGCCGTCGGTGATGAGGTAGAATGCGTAATCGGTAATGGCATCGGGCAGGTACGCATTGGCGACGCCGGAATTGCTGCGGATCTCGGCAAGATAACCTTCCTTGCCGGAAAGATTTTCACCGGAGGCGATGACAATGGCTCCGGGCTGTGTATTGGTTTGAGAACTCATGGTAAGAGAATTTTCTGTAGTTGGTGGAGTTGCGCATATGCCGCGTCATTCGCGGGAATGAGACACTCCGGTTGGTTGAGATGATTATTTTTCGCTCAATTCAGAATTGATGACCTTTCCAGCCGATCCTTCGACAAGCTCAGGATGACGCGGAGCGATGTCATTTTCCGAAAGAGTTCTCCACATCCCACGTCATCCTGAGCGAATCGCAGAGGAGTCGAAGGATCGGTTTGGATGCGGATAGATGCGATGGTTCGATGAGAGAAGATGGCTGTGAGTTGAACCGTCTCTGCCTCACGCGGCGATTTCCCCTTTGGCCATCTCGAAAGCCTGCGTGTGACCGACTCCGAGCTGCTTCTGGATTTCGCGGGCGCGATTGGCAATGCGGCGCGCGCGCGCGGCGTCGGCCTGATTTTTCTCCGAAGAGAAAACGGCTTCCGGCACGCGGGCGGCGGAGCGGTTATGCAACGGCTCGGTCGCCACGCGACGCGCGGGACGTTCGTCAGCGGCGGGTTGCGGATGGTGCAACGCGCGCAGCACCTTGAGAGTGTCGTCGCGGTTGGCCAGCAACTGGCCGCGGACGGAATCGACATCGCCGATCACGTCGGCAAACTCGCGCAGATCGTCCTCGACCCGCGCGGCCAGCAGGGCGCCGTAGCGCTGCTGGAAATTTTCCTGTTCCTCCTGCCGGTTGGAGATCGCGGCGGTGATTTCGTCGTCGGTCGCCTCGGGCTTGAGGCCCAGGAGTTTCAACAATTGTTCCTTGTAATTCATGGTTGTGATTTGTGAGTTGTGGAGAAGTTCCTCCGGTGTGCGGTTGGTGAGAGGCACGAGACCTTTCAAGTTCGGATCGTTCGTCAACGCGACGCGTTCCAGCCGCAAGGGCCGGACGCGCGGCAGGGCGGCGGAGTCCGAATTTTCAACCACTTTTTCTTCGCCGACCGATTCGCAATCGCTGCGGTTCCAGACCGGGGAGACGAGCCGGTAACGGCCGCCACGAACGGCGGCATCGCCCAGATCGCTCCAGCGCACCTGAGCCCAGAGGCCGGGCGCGCGTTCGGTGGAAGCGGAGTCCTGCGCACGAAGCGCCGTGACCCAGCCCGCCGCCGCGCTGGTCTTGTCCGCGGAATGCGAAAAGTGGTCGAAGTCGACGAGCAGTCCCGGAAAATTCGGCGCTGCCGCTTCCTTCGTGAAGTTGTCCGCCATGGCGCGGCACGCCTTGTCATCAATGACCTGGCGCACGCCGCTGGCGTGGTCGAATTCGCCCAACGGGGCGACGTGGAACCAGTCGTCGGCGGGAAGGACGAAAGGATGTTTAATTTCCAATGTATTCATAATTATTTAATGGAGGCGGGACAGCGTGACGCTGTACCCGGTTTCGCAGAGCGGTAGAGATATGTTGGGTCGGAACGCGAGAAGTCCGAGGGCGGGTTGACACACCCCACCCCTGTCGGGGCACCCCTCTTCATAGAGGGAACCAACGTGACGTTGGATCCAGATACGCTGACGCCGAAACCGTGTGTCAGTTGGAAACGATACGGTTCTTTCCTGACAGAAGAGACTTTCGCTTGCGAATTTCCAGCTGCAGGAGTCCCCTCTATCAAGAGGGGTGGCCCACAGGGCCGGGGTGTGTCAAGCTTCACGGAAAGTTTCGTCATCACAAGACTCCATTTCTTCAAAAGATCCGGTCATTCCTTCGCGGCGAGTTCGAAGTACGCGAGCACAGGCGCGCCGGGGAAATGCTCGGCGAGAATGGCCGCGTCGAATTGTTTCTGGAACACTTCGGAAATGGCGAGCGCGTCGGCCCGCGCAATCTGGTCGAAGGTGTCCTCGTGCGCGTTGCCCGCCAGCGTTCCCGAGCCGCTCTCGGTCAACATCGTGAGGATGCCGCCCGTCCCGGCCAGAACGATGCACTCGTCCTGATAGCGGATATGCTCATTGAAGGGATTGGTGCCGCGCGCGCCGCAATCGATGGTCTGCACCTTTGCGCCGTTGGGCATCGTGCCGCGCGAATCGCCAATGACCGCTTCGGCCTGCGCCTGATAGAGCGCTTCCTTGTCAGCGGGGATGTTGGGCGGCAATTCGATGAAGAGCGGCGGAATCCCGTAGGTCTCGACAAAGCTGTCCCAATCTTTCTGGCTCAGGCTCTGGCGCAGGTGGGCGATGACGGCGATTTCATTGATCGGGTCATCGACTTCACGGATGAGGAAATCGTCCGGCTCAATGAACGGATCGTCATCGGTCGCCGCGCCGTTGCGCGCATCGGGATTGTATTGCCACGCGCCGTTGAGTCCTTGCCGAAAAAGCAACCACTGCGGCACCGGTTCAAAGTGAACGACGTTGCCGTTGTCGTTGCGGTGCTTTTCGAGATGCGCGTAGCCGCGGAATTCCGCGAGAGCGAGAAAGCCGATGGCTTCACGCAAGTTGTCGAGTTGCTCGTAAGCAGAGCGCAGGACGGTGGCCTGGGCCGTGCCCGACGAAGTGATGGTCTTGACGTTCCAGTCGAGGCGGGTGAGGGCGCTGACGCGACGGGATTTGACGGCGCGCAGGGTGGCGTTGCGGCGCTCGACGGCGCGGTAAAGCCATTGCAGGCTCGCGTACTCGCCGCGTTCACCGGCTTCGAGCAGACTGACGGCCTGCATCATCGTCAGCCCGCGCAACGGATTGAAACCGTCGCGCCAGCGATTGATTCGTTTGATTTGTGAGAGGTTCATGTGTGGAAAAATGAGTTCGGTTGTTTTGGGAAAAGCGGAAGGTTTTTTTAGACGGAATTAACGGAATTTACGGGGGAATGGGGAGTGGGTTGTCAGAAGTTCAAAGACGGATACTGATGAGCTTTCAGGATGTTAGCTCTGCACCCGTTTATGTTTTTTTTGAGTTCCTGATAAAATCCGTTTGTCTTTTTCATGTTTGCGTAAATTCCGTTAATTCCGTCTAAAAAGGTTTTCCGTCTTTTCATCCCTCGACGCACCGCGCGCGGCGGGCCCGTGGCATCGGTGTGAAGACCGGTAAAACCGGTGTGTGCCCGTGTTCGAGCAAGTCGAGCCGTTGGGCCAGTGCCGCGTAGGCGGTGGCGAGGAGAAAATGGTTTTCGCACTTGTCGACGAAGTGCATCGATTTGCCGTCGCTGCCGCGTTCCTGCCGACTGCCGGACAGCAGGTGCTGTTCGTAGGTGGCCAGGATGGGCGGCAATTGCGCCGTGCGTTGGGGCAGGAGAAATCGCGGATCATTCGGAGCGGTCAGCTCGTCGATGACACGCGCGATGGTTTCCTCGCGGTTGCAGGCGATGAGGGGATACAATTTGCCGTCCTGCGTGAGGCCCGGTTTTTGTTTCACGCCCTGCCCTTCCTTGAGGGTGAATTCGACCGCCGCCGCGCGGCAGCCGCCCGCCGCGCCGTGTTCGTAACGCCAGACTCCGGCGGTTTCGTCCCAACGCCGACCGCCTCCATCGAGGAGAAAGCAGAGGTCGCGGGAGAGATCGCGCAACGGCCCGGCATCGACGAAGAGAACGCGGACGCCGAGGGCGCGACAAAGTTCGGGAACCCGTTCGCGGATGCGTTCGGCAGAGATCATCTCCGCCCAACAAAGCTGGGCGGAAGGGAGACCGGAAACCGGAGGCCGGAAATCGGAAGAGGTCGGGGAGGTTTCGCCATTCAACGTTGCTGAAGAGAATGTCCGTGAAGCAGCAGGGACAATCGCCCCTGCACCCACGTTACGCAGAGCCGAAATATTGTCCGATTCCACGTCAACGTTACTGGGTGCAACGCCACGCTGCTGTCTGGCCACGAACCAACAGCGGTCTCCCATATCGAGTCCGGCATAGCGGATGATTTCGGAGTGGGGCGGAGCGGGATGCGGTTCGGTGAGGGTGAGCGTATACGGCGCGGTGTCGCGGGCGCGTTGGAGAATCGCGGGGTCGAGCGCCTGGGTCGTGCTGCGCGGCAGGGCGAGCCGGTCGGTGCAGAACGCGGTCATGCGGTCGGGATCGCGGACGGCTTGTTCCCACGCAGCGACGATTTGTTTGAGGTCAATGGCGTCGATGATGAGTTGGGAAATGCGGTAGCTCCATTTGCGTTGGACTTCGCGTTCGGGATGACGCGCGATGAATTTGACGTTGCGGCGGTCGAGTGGTGCTCCGGTGACGGGATCGGCGAGGTAGACTCGCGCACCGGGTTGGTGCATGGCGGAGACGGGAAAATGTTGGCCCGTGGCGACGGAGGCGAAATCGCCTTCGTGGGTGAGTTGGGGATCGTCAGGCCGAAGGATTTCGTCTCGGGAAAGGCGGCAAACCTGGGGCCAGTGCTCTTCGGGGTTGATACCCCGAAGAGGGAGACAGGAGGCCGGAGGCTGGAGGCGGGATGAGGTTGGGGAGGTTTCGGAATTCATCGTTG
>DBTH01000074.1:18208-25762 GCA_002306945.1 Methylacidiphilaceae bacterium UBA1321
CGTGACGTTGCATCCAGTAACGCTATCGCCGGAATCGAAGATCCTTTCTCACTCTGCGTAACGGGTTGCTGCATCCTGGTGCATGCCCCGCCATCGTGTGGATCCTTGATAGACTCTATTTGCGGCAACGCGGAACTTGGAGACTCCTCGGACTTCTTCCGGTCTCCCGCCTCCGGCCTCCTGTCTCCCGCGTTTTGTGGAAACAAAACGCCCACATGCTGCGTGCCGTCCTCGAATTCGCGGTTCTGTCCAGCGCCGTGGTAGCGTTGCGTGCCGATGGAGAGAGAGAAACGCAGATCGCTGGCGGTCATGCGTCCGGCGAGGAATTTGGCGTTGTATTCGGCGATGTCGTCTTTTTCGTCCTGGATGACGACGTCCATGGAGAAGGTCGTCGGAACTTTACCCATGCCGCGCAGATAGGCGAGCGCGGTGCGTTGGCCGTCGGTGACGAGAAGCGCACCCTTGCGGTTGACGGCGCGGCCTGTGGCGTTGAGGGTTTTGCCGAGTTGGATGAGTTGCGCAATCTCGGGGATCTGGTCGAGGACGTCGGGCCGGAGTTTGCCATCGACGATGCCCTGGACGAGGTCGTCATCGGGCAGGTAGTAGCCAACGTTGCGGAAGCGGACGGCGGCGAGGTAGACGAGGAGGTTGAGCATAAGCACCGTTTTCCCAAATTGCGCACCACCGCAGATGGCGAGGGAGGAATCATTGAGAGGGAGACCGGATGAGGTCGGGGAGGTTTCGGAATTCATCGTTGGTGTAGGCAATGCCCGTGAAGCACCCTCACCCCGGCCCTCTCCCTGGGAAGGGAGAGGGTGGCTGCCGAGAGAACGTTCGGTTCTGGCGTCAGTATAGCTGGATGCAACGTCACGTTGCCCGCCTCCAATTATTTCATCAATGCGGTCAACGATTTGGGCGAGGGCTTCGCGTCCTTCGAAGTGGTAGGGGACGTAGGCGGCTCCTTGTTTGACGCGGGCATGGCGCTGGAGGAATTCGCGCAGGGTGTGTATCGGGGCGAGGGTTTCGCCAGGGCGATCCTGTCGTGCGAGCCGGGAGGCGATGATTTCAGTCGGTTTCATCGGGAAGAAAAAGTACGAGGGATGAGGTACGAGGTTCTAAGTAGGTGACGTTGGATAAGAGAAATCGGAGGGCGGGTTGACACACCCCGGCGCTACAGGCCACCCCACTTCATAGAGAGGACTCCTGCTGTCGAAGCTTTTGGAAGCGAAGATCCCCTTTATCAAGAGCCGGGGCAATCGCCCCAGCAACCGCGTTAGCAGGGAGACCGGAGGCCGGAGGCTGGAGGCGGGATGAGTCCCGGGAGGTTTCGGAATTCATCGTTGGTATGTGCGATGTCCGTGAAGCAGCCGGGGCAATCGCCCCCACACCCGCGCTTTGCAGGGCCGGGAGATTATCCGACTGTACGTGAACGTTATTGGGTGCAGCGTCACGCGGTTCCTGTTTCAATTTCTCGCAAAGGTCGTTGAAGAGGGCGCGGGCGTCGGGGTATTTGCCAATCTCGTCAGCGAGGGCGGCGAGGGCTTTTTCGATCTGTGTGCGCACCTGATTCTCGACTTTCATGCGCTGGAGTTCGAGCATGGCGAGGGAGTTCTGGCGGGAGAAATCCTGGGCGCGGGCTTGCAGGAGCAGGCGGGTGAATCGCTCGATCTGTTTGCAGTCGAGTTCCCGCTGGGTGATGAGGCGGAAGGTTTCCTGCCCGAGGGCTTGCAAGAGCGCCTCGCTGAAATCCATGTTGGAATTGCGCAGGATATTAAGAATGGAATCGGCGTCGATGGCGGCGGCCTCGATCTTGCCCGACCAACGTTTGCGGGCTTCTTCCTGGTAGAACTGGATGAGGAGGTTTTCGTTCTCAACGCGGAGGCCGTGGATGTTCTCAAGCTCGGCGATGAACGAGTGGATCGGGATGCCGCTGGTGACGTAGTCGACGATGCGGTCGCGGGTCGCTTCGTCGAGGGCGCGCAGGTCGTCGATTGTCGCCGTGCGCACGGGAGGACGAGTCGCTTCGACCGGAGATGTGGACGATTTGCGGAGGGCGGTCTTCGCGGTTTTGGTCGCGGCGATGCGACGGGTGCGCGGTGATTTGGCGTCGGTCTTGGCGGTTTTCATGAGGCTTTCCCGGCGAGTTTGCGACCGCTTTCGGTGAGGCGCCATTCGGTCAGGCCGCTGATCTCGTCGACGCGGAAATCGACGTAGTCCTTGTCTTTCCAGGAGCGCAGGACGAGGAGGATTTCGTCACGGCCGACGCCGGGATGGGCGAGGTTGAGCTGGATGTGGAGGGTGTCCTCGTCGAGCCAGTAGTTGCCACAGGGCTTGAGGGCGCGGAGGAGTTTGGCCCGGAGAACGGGGAGGGAGATTTTCATTTGGTGAGGGCTCCGGTTTTGTTGAGGAGGTCGACGACCTGGCCGGGGAGGCGTTGCATTTTGTCGTTGAGATCGCGGGTGAGTTGGTCGATGCGGAGGTGGGCACCGCCGAGTTCGCGGCGGAAGTCGGTGAGTTGGGTGTTGGTCTCGAGCCGGAGCTGGTTGACTTCCTCGCGCATGAGGTGGAGGAGTTTTTCGAGTTCGGCTTCGATGGGTGGTTTGCGTTTGAAGTGTTGGACGATGTTGAGGACGAGCAGAACCATGGCGGCAATGGCGGCGCCGTTGACGAGCCAGGAACTGATGCCTTCGGGCGTGCTCTCGGCCAGGTCGGCCAGCAGGAGAAACGGGATCAGAGCTTGGAGCGGCATGAGAGGGGCAGACATGACGTGGGGTTATTTGGTTGTGGTGCTGACGACGCTGGCGACTGTGGCCGCGCTGCTTGCCACCGCGCCG
This sequence comes from Methylacidiphilaceae bacterium UBA1321, assembly GCA_002306945.1. GTDB lineage: Bacteria > Verrucomicrobiota > Verrucomicrobiia > Methylacidiphilales > UBA1321 > UBA1321. The sequence continues at coordinate 21,043 of DBTH01000074.1, forward strand.
AGAGTCGAGCCGGATTGGCTGCTGCTACTGCCGCTGCCGGAAGTTGAAGCGATTTGATTGACGCTGGCGGCAAAGTCGCTTTCGCGGGCGCGACAGTAGAGGTTGGCGAGAGTAGCGCCGTCGATGTTGGGGACGATGCGTTCAAGCTCTTCAATTTCGCCGGTGGTAAGCTCGGGTAGCGGGCCGACGCTGCGCAGCCCGTTGATAAGCAGATTGCAAGTGCCAACGTCACCACGACGCAGTGCATCGCAAAACGCGCGCATGTCGGATTGGGCCGTTTTGTAGGCGGTACTGACCTGGTTCTGCTGGCTGGGGTTGAGGTAGGAAAGGTAGATGTTGCAGAGAGCGGTGACGGCTTCGGCAATGGCGCTGATTTCAGACACATTTTTTCTCCGTTGAGGATGTGAGTCGGGTTGTGGGATGCCGCGCGGCGCGCTCAGCTGATGTAGGCCGAGGCGGTGAGTTGCATGCCGGTGATGTACCAGTTGGCGTACTGGATGATCGCGGTGGAGGTGTAACCGGCGCTCTTCCAGGCGGTGAGTTGGGCGGTGAACAGGGTGAGGAATTTTTGTCCCAGCAACGCGTAGTCGGTCGTCGAGCTGTTGGATTTGAGATTGGCCATGACCGCGCTGATCTGGTCGCTGGTCGGTACGCCGCCCGCAAGGAGGGAGAGTACGGCTTCACCAATGGAGTTGATGTCTTTGGCGGTGCCGGATTTGTTGTCCTTGTCGACAAGCTCGATGATCGCTACCGAGGTCGCCCCGCCAAGAGCTTCGGCAACCGCCTGGGTGATGGCATTGGTCGAGGTGGAGGTGAAGAGGGATTTGAACCAGTTGATGAATGAAGTCCACATGAGGAGTTGTCCTTTCTGAATAAATGAGAGGAATGAAGGGGTTGAAACGGTTGACGGGAAGGTCAGTAGTTGAAGGAGTCGTTTTCGGCGCCATCGTCGAGGAAGTCACCAATGCGATCGACGGTGTCTTTGATGATGGAAGCGACAAAAAAGAGGATCACGCCCGTCGAGGGCGAGACAAAGGGGATCGCGTTGAGGCTGGCCACCAGACCAGCCACTTTCGCAATGTAGGTGAGGATCTTGAGGAGATTTTGCATGTCCCTAATCTCTCACGAAATGCGAAAAAACGTTTGTACTAGGTGAGCTAGGTGAGCTAGATGAGCTAAAATTTTATCCCCCCACCCCCCCGGGAACCCCTCATTAATTTAAAAGGAGGACTTGGCAAAACGTCGGATTTTAGGCACGGTTTGACTATGAGTGATAAACCGTTAGCTGGCAAAGTGGGTGTCGTGTTCGGCGTGGCCAATAAGCGAAGCATCGCTTGGGCTATCGCCCAGGCATGGGCCAATGCCGGCGCTACTTTGATTTTTAATTATCAGGGGGAACGCGTTAAGGATAACGTCGAGGAGCTTGCCACCGCTTTCGGCGCCAACGTCCCGCTCTATCCCTGTGACGTTACTTCCGACAAGCAAATCGATGATTTCTTTCTCAAGGTTAAGGAACACACCAACACCATCGACTTCCTCCTCCACAGCGTCGCTTACGCCCCCAAGGAAGCCCTGACCGGAAGCTTCGTCGAAACCTCCCGTGCCGCCTACGCCATGGCCCACGATATCAGCGCGTATTCCCTCGTTGGATTGACCCGCGCCGCTCTCCCCTTCTTCACCCGCGGCGGCAGCGTCATCGCGATGTCCTATTACGGCGCGGAAAAAGTCATTCCCCACTACAACGTCATGGGCGTCGCCAAGGCTTCACTCGAAGCCTCCGTCCGCTACCTTGCCTACGATTTGGGACAGAAAAAAGTTCGCGTCAACGCCATCAGCGCCGGTCCGATGAACACCCTCGCCGCGCGCGGTATCGGTGGCTTCACCGAAATGCTCAAGCACTACAACGAACACGCTCCCCTCAAACGTAACGTCGAACCCGAAGAACTCGGCGCGATGGGAACCTTCCTCGTCAGCGACGGAGCCGCCTCCATTACGGGACAAACCATCCACGTCGACTCGGGATATTCCATCATGGGAATGTAGACCTTGAAGCGGAAACTTCTGCTCTGGGACATTGACGGCACGCTGGTTCGTACCCAAGGCGCAGGCCAGCGCGCCCTGAGTCAGGCGTTGAAGATCATCTTCAACATTGACTCGGATCTCGAATTCCTCGACATGGCGGGTCGTACTGATCCGTACATCTTTCAGGAAATGTTTCGCGCGCTCGGCATCACCCGCACCGAACAGAACTTCCACGACCTCCTCGAAGCCTACTTCAGCTGCCTCCCTGTGGAAATGGCCAAAGCGGGCGGTTATACTCCTCCGGGAATTCTCCAGATACTCGAAGTCGTTCGCCAGCGAACCGATCTTGCCCAGGGTCTTCTCACTGGCAATCTCGAGCGCGGCGCAAAGATCAAACTCGTCCACTTCGACCTCTGGCGCTTCTTCGAATTCGGCGCCTATGGCAGCGACAGTTCAATCCGAAACGAACTCGGTCCCTACGCTCTCCAGCGGGCAAGTAAAGTTCACGGAGTCGAGTTCGACCGCAGGAACGTCTTCGTCATTGGCGACACGCCCCATGACGTTGCCTGTGGCAAGGCGATAGGAGCGAGGACCATTGCCGTGGCGACAGGTGGAGCGACCTATGAGGAACTCCTCGCCAGCGAACCGACCGCTGCCCTCAAAGACCTGGGCGACACTCAAGCCTTCCTGCGGATCATCGACGCCTGACCCGGCCGGGATCAAGGCCAAGCCAGGGGGGTGGGGGTGGGGTAAAAAACGGAGGCTCAAGCAGCTCACCTATCTCACCTAGCACACGTAGCTCACCTAACGCACTTATTTCTGGCCATTCCACGCCATTCCCTTCCCCGGGACGCTCTACCGGCGTGAGGAGGAAGCGGGAGCACCGATGTCTTCGCCCAGCTTGTTGAAGGCCTTGTCGAGAATGCTGCCCTGCGAGGGTTTGAGGTGGTCACGGGCGAATTCGAGTGCGTTTTTGGCGAGGGCGGTTTGACCGGCGTCGTTGAGTTGTTTGACAAACGGCATGACGAGTTCGTAGAAGAGATTACCGCCGCCGTCGGCCTTGAATTTGCGGATCAGGTTTTTGTATTCGCTGTAAGCGCCCTGGTAGTCCTTGTCGGCGAGCTTCTGATTGAGAACATCGGACCCGGCGGAAATGCTCAGGTCGGAACGCCGCAAGCGGTTCGCGGCGATGATTTGCTGCTGGAGACTGGCGGCGGTGCTTGTGTCGCCCTCGGTGTTGGCGATGTCGATGAGTTGCTGGAGGGCGTAAGTTTTGAGATCGCCCTGGCGGTCGAATTGCACGATCATCCGCTGGAGCAAATCCTTGAGCGCGGCGGTTTCCTTCCCCGAGCGCAAGTAATCGATCCGGGCGAACCACGCCGACGAATTCTCCGGGCATTCCCGCAACGCCGCTTCCAGCAGACTGCCAGTGGTGGCGCTATCGCCGTCGGAATCGCACATCGCGGCGAGAACGAGCAGACTGTTGGCGTGGCGGTAAGCGGGGGAAAGGGTGACCCGGTTGGTGATGGCGTCGAGTTCGTGATCGTTGATGAATTTCCACGTCTGCGGGTCGTAGGCAAATCCGGTGACATATTTCTGATTCGCGTAACGCCCCGCGTCCATGACCCATTTCTCATCGGTCTTGAGAAAGCCGAACCACGCATGACCGCCGTCGCTGCCCTGGCCGGAAAAGAAGAGCGTGGGCAGGCCGCGCGCTTTTCCCGACACCGCAGCAAAGTACGCCTGATCGACGCAGATGCCGCCGGACTTGGAAATCGTTTCGAGGCGGTAATCGGTTTCCGTCCACGAATACTGGCTGGCCTTGGCGCGTTCGTTGTCGTAACGCACGAGCGAAAAGACCTCCTCAAAGCGGCCGCGGCTCTGGCGGATATTCTTGCGCACCCACTGCAATTCATCGATCTTGAGCGGCGCATCGACCATGAATTTCACCTGATCGGCGCGGAGGCGTTGCACGTCGAGGAGCAACTCGTGCGACTGCGACGCGGCGGAAAAATAATCGAACAACGCGTTCCAGTTTCCCAGATCGAGCGGGATCGTCTCGCGCGGCACCTGCCCGTGCGGCCAACGTGCGGGAAGCGGTTGATCGTAAACCACGGCGAGCGCGACGGCGAGCGAAGGATATTGACCCACCGTAAAGGGCGCGTGCTTATAGAGATCGCCGAGAACGCGGAACACGCCCGGCAGATAATCCTCCCGCGAGATCGTCTCGGCCAATTCCTGCACCATCGCGCCGTTGGTCAGGATCGCCTTGAGGGTTTCCGGCGGCAGACGTTGGGCCAGCAATTGATCCTTCGGGTAATCCTCCTCATCCACGAACGCCTTGGCCGCGCTCTTGACCGCCTCGGGATGTTTCATCGCCTCGGTGAGCTTATCGACAGTGAACTTGCCTTCCTTGTCGACGATGCGCGACGCGAGATAAATCGCCGCCTGTTCGGTCTCATTCTGACCGAGCCAATAAAACACCTGACACAAATAAAGCCGCTCCATCCACGCGGGATTCACCTGCCCGAAACTGTTGCGGTCGGCCAGCAACGCCTTGCGCAGGACAGCGGCCATCTCGGGCCAATCGCTATTGCCAATCCCCTCGTTTGCAATCGCCTCGCGGTCGGCGGGAGAAAGCATCGTCGTCGTGTTCGACAACGCAGGTATTTCCGCACCAGCCGCCGCCACATGCGAC
>DBTH01000074.1:25906-26438 GCA_002306945.1 Methylacidiphilaceae bacterium UBA1321
GGGGGGGCCCGCGGCCCCCCCCCCCGCCCCCCCCCCGCCGCCCCTCTCTGCCCCCCCCCCCGCCCGCCCGGCCCCCGCCCCCCGGGGAAGGAGTTTTTCCCCCCCCCCCCCCCCCCCAAATGCGACACCGCGCCGCCCGGACAAAAACCGAGAACCATTCCCGCCGCAAAAAACGTCAAGAAGTGGCGATGAATACGCCCTGATAAAATAGCGTCCCGCCCCGCTGCAAACAGCCGGGGCACAATGAAAACGTTGACGGCGATTCCCCTTCCCACGTCCATAGCATGCCGAAATCCGCCCGTTAGGAAAGCCCGCAATTTCCCTCACCGGCCAAAGCCAGAATCCAAAGGCTTCTTGGGATTTTATCACAAACTCATGAAGTCAGAAATAAAGGCAGGTTTGCAGACGCACCCCCGGTTTACTACAAGCCGTGTCTCCGTAAATTCCGTGCTAATTCTAATTCGCTCTCAAGATGATGCTAATGCGCGCAGATATTTTTCGGGCTGACAAGGCGTGACGAACGAGCATATCC
>DBTH01000038.1 GCA_002306945.1 Methylacidiphilaceae bacterium UBA1321
GGGCGTGGTTTTTCCTCTCGCCCATGGCCATCGCCGTCGCCGCGGCCACCGTGACCGAGTCGCGCTTCGACACAGCCGTCGCCCGGCACTATTTCTACCGCGCTCCGTGGTTCAGCGGCTGGCTGATGCTGCTCTGCCTCAACCTCGCCTGCGCCGCCCTGACCCGTTGGCCCTGGCAACGTAAACATCTCGGATTCGTCATCACCCACTGCGGCATCATCACCCTGCTCATCGGCGCCATGGCCGGACGGATCACCGGATTCGAAGCATTCGTCACCCTGCACAAGGACATTCCCCAGCGCCGTCTTATCACGCCCGAAACCATTCTCACCGTCCAGAGCGCCCGCGACGGCGGACTCGACCGGCTCTCTTTCCCGGTGGAACTCGATCCCCCCTCGCCCCGTCATCCGCGCCTCCTGCCGCTCCCGGACACCCGTTACCGGCTCAAGATCGACGACTACAGCGCACGCATGGAAGAACTCAGGGAGATCGTTCCCGCCTCCACCATCGACGCCTCCGCCGGAGTCGGTCTCGAATTCCACACCGAAATGATGGGCCAGACCGTTCCTGTCGCGCTACTCCAGTCACCCGATGCGGCAGCCAACTTCGACTTTTTCGGTCTCGCCCGCATTCGACTCCTGCCCAAACTCCCGGACGCCACACTGGACAAAAAAAACGAACCCGCCCCGCTGGTCGAAACGCACGTCGCGCTCGCCGCGATGCCCGAACAACCAGTCATTCACGCCGCGCAAAAACAGACCAGCGGTTACCGTGTCTATCTCGGCGCGGAAAATATCGACGAGTTGCAGGCCAACCCGAAAGCCCCCGTCCAGTTCATCGTCATCATCCGAAATCCCGAAGGTAACGAATTGAGTTGGCCTCTCGATGCGGTGAAAGGCAAAAAAACCCTCCTGCCCGACGGCGTCTCGCAAATGGTTGTGGCCGATTTCTGGCCCGACTTCGCCATGAAAAACGGCAAACCAGTCACCCTCTCCAACGAACCCAACAACCCTGCCATCCTCGTCCATCTGCAAATCGTTCCCGGCAAATCCGCCGACTCCAAACGCCCCACGCTCAACCTCGCCCTTCTCGGCAAAGACCAACTCGCCTATCAAATCTCCAAGCCCGGCACTCCGCCGATTCGCGGCACAGCCAAAGTCGGCGACGCCTTCGCCCTCGGCTGGGCGGACTGGCAGGCCCGCGTCAAGACGATCGAACCGCAGGCCGAAATCCGCAGCACTTTCAATCCCACGCCTACCGCCAATTCCGCCAACGCGAAAGCTCCCGCTGCCATGGGCATGAATAGCCCCGCACTGCCGGGTATCCACGCCCGTCTCATCTCGCCAGACGGACGTGAAGGGGAACCTCGCTGGATCGTGTCAGGCACTTCGCAGGCGCTCGTTCTCGACAAGGAAGTCGTCCGCGCTGGATTCGGCCTCAAGCCGGTTGCGCTGCCGTTTTCCATCACGCTGGAAAAATTCGACGTGCCGCGCGACGAAGGCACTTCCACTCCAGCCAACTTCATCAGTTCCCTGCGCTTTGACGATCCCGCTCTGCCGCAACCCCGGCGCGATACCGCGCAGATGAATTCCCCCGCGATGCACCCAGGCTCTTTCTGGCGTTCGCTCCTCGGGTGGAACTACAAATTCTCCCAAGCCCAGTGGAATCCCGACGACCTCAACGAAACCACCCTCCAAGTCCTCTACGATCCGGGCTGGCCGTTCAAATGGACCGGCTCGCTCATGATCTGCCTCGGCATCGCCGTGATGTTCTATTTCAAAGGGCCGAAGAAAAAAAAGGACTGATTATTTTTATCAGGAACCGAGAAAATAAAAAAATGAAACGGCTTTTGACGTGAAATTTTTCATCAGCCATCCCTTCCTGAGTTCCTGATAAAATCTTCCGTCTTTACAACGACGCCGGAGTCCACGCCGGAAGCGGCGCAATGGCCCGGCCTTCGAGCGGCGCGCGATGATCGTAAATTCCCGGAGCGACTTGCCCCTTCTCCGAATAGGTCGCCGACAACATCTCGTAGCGCGCGTCAATATTGTCGATGTAGTGCAACATCCAGCCTTCGGGTGTTCGGGGCGTGACCGGAGCGCCAAACTCGCGCTGGCCGTGATGCGAGGCGATGAGATGGAGCAGATGTTCGCGCACCAATTCGCGCGACGGAGTGCCTGCTGCAACAAATTCCGCTTCGCTTTCGAGTTGACGCCAAAAGCGGTTGACCAGTTCGATCCCGATGGTGATATGGCCCAGCAATTCACCCAGAACCGTGATCGGACTGCTGAACCCCTGCGGTTCATAATCGTTCTCCCAAAGCTTGCCGCTGTCGTGCATCAGAACCCCCGAGATGACCAGATCCCAGTTGACTGACGGATAGACCGCTTTCAACGCCACCGCGACACGCATCATCTGCGAAGTGTGTTCGATCAGACCACCGCGCCGCGCATGATGAAACGAACGCGCCGCCGCCGCGCGCCGGAAACGGTCGCCGTATTCGCGCAAAAAAGCCTGGCAAAGCATCCGCAATCGCGGATCAGTCATCGCGCCGACAGTCGATTCGACAAAGGCGAAATCGCCATCGATCTTCGCCCGCCGTTCCGGCGTGCCGCTAAAGAGCGCCGCGGCTTCGGTTTCCGACAGGACACGAATCTGGAGATTGTCGATATTGAGTCCAAACTGATTGCGCCAGAACCGGCCTGTAAACTGGACGCATGCGCCCGATTCGAGATCACGGCACTGGTCGTAAGCGTCCGAATCCTGCCAGATTTTGAGCTTCTCGGCGGCGCTGCCGTCGGAAAACTCCACATCGAGATACGGCTTGCCGTTACGGGTGGAAGCAGGGCGCAGCGTGGTCAATTGGCAAGGCAGGGAAGTTTCCACTTCGCCCGCGTCCGAAAGCGTGGTGCGAACAATATCGAGAAGGGTCATTGGCCGATTAGTGTGGGATTTTGCGCCCGCAAGTCAAAAGGCAAAAAACAGATTTTGACGAAATTTAAAAAAAGAAATCTTTATCAAGAATGATCCGGACGAGTCTCTGTCCTTTTCATGACTTCCTGAGTTCCTGATAAACTCTTTCCGTCTTGAGTCCGAACCGGCAGAGAACGCATCCGCACGGCCATCGCCAGAAAGATGATCTCCGCTCCGACAAATCCGAGCGCGTAGGAATAGCCGCCCGTTCCAAATCCGTAGCTGTGCAGTCCTTTTCCCAGAACGAAATTCACTCCGTACCACGCCATCAACACCGACAGAAAACAAAGAACCGCTCCCACTGCCAGACCGAAACCGCCCCACCAACCAGCGATTCTTCCATGCAAGACCAACAGGTAGCAAAGCAACGCCGTCAACGCCCAAGTTTCCTTCGGATCCCAATCCCAGAACCGGCCCCAGGAATAATTCGCCCAAACACCACCCAGAATCGTCCCGGTTGCCAAAAGAAGCACCCCAACCTGCAAGGTGCGGTAGAGGTAATTGTAAATGGGGGCCAGGTCGTTGCGTTGCGGTTGCGCGATGATCTTGCCCAGAGCGATATGAGCCACGCCAAGCGCCAGCGCAAACGCCGCGTAGCTGAGCGTGATCGTGAGGACATGAATGACCAGCCAGAAATTGTTCCGCAAGACCGGCACCAGCGGCTGAATCGAACTGTCTAGCACGGTCGGCAACGTATCGGCCAGCACCAGCGAAAGCACCGCCACCGGAGTCGCCGCAAGAAGGAAATAGCGGCACCGGTAGACCGCTTCCAGAATCACGGCAAAAAGGACGGTTCCAAACGCGAGCCAGATCACCGTCTCGTACATGTTCGTTACCGGCGCGCGGCCTGCAATCGCGACGCGGCAATAGAATCCGTAGACCTGGAACGCAAATCCCGTCAACACGAAGAGCCAGCCCAGAATATATCCCGTCCGTTGCTGCCAACCCGAAGTCAGGGCCAGCACGACAGCCGCCAGCGCGTAGGCGATCCAGGCCCAGCGGAACGGATGAAAAAGCTGGTAGGAACGTTCGAAAGACAGTGTCCGCTCCGACGGATAAACCGCGGGCGACAAGGCGGAAAATTGTTTTGATACACGCTCCAGCGCTTCATTGAATGCGGCCGAATCGCCCCGCGTCCACGCTTCCCGCAATTTCAGGAAAGCCGACTGCGCGGCCTGGCCTCCGGCATCGGAATAATATTGTCCGAGCGCATGAATCGGCAGCCAGACTCCGGTTGACGATTGCGGGTGCGGCACAACGGCCACCAGGCCCCTCGACCACATTTCGTACAAACGCACTCGGTCGACCAATTGCTGCGCCTGTTTTTGCAACGGAGTCAGTTCGAGTCCGGGATTGCGCATCCGCTGGCGCTGGAAATCGGCCAGCCATTCCTTCAAGCCGTCGTTGTCGGTCACCTCGCGATAGCTGAACAGCTTTTGACGCGCGGGCAACCCCATCACCCCGACCGCCAACGGCTGGTAACTGACCAAAATAAGCGGTTTATCCTCCCACCGGGCCGGTTCGAGCCAAAGCCCGAGCATGACCGTCGAAGCACTGAGAGGGGCGGTTCCTTCGCCGGGGCGGTAGACCGATTTGCCCGTCAACGCCAGCAGACTCTCCTGCGTGAAGGTCGTCATCGGCTTCTTGCGCCCACGATCCTGCACGGCCCATTGCGAGAGCCGTGTCTCGTCGACGGCCACGCCTTCGGAATGCACCGGCAGCGATTGCAAAAGACACACCACGCCCAGCAGAAAGAGTCCTCTATTTATGCGCATGTTATTAAGATAAAAAGCTTATAGCGCCATTAGGATCGCTGACAACCCGCAAATCTCGCCACGAGCCGTCACACGAACGCGCCCTCGCGAAGGATTTCCTGGAGAAGATCGTCAAGCTGTTGCGCACTGAACGGTTTGGGCAGGATTCCGCAGAAGCCGATTTCTTTCCAATGGGTGGCCGAGCCGGTATTGGAATAGCCGGTGGAAAGAACGACGCGCACCTTCGGATCGATTTCCCGCAACGCCTGGAACGCCGCTTCGCCGCCGAGGCAGCCGGGAATCGTTCCGTCGAGCAGGACGACGTCGTAGGGCCGCCCCGCTTCCAGCGCGCGGTCGTAATCGACCAGTCCCTTCTCGCCGCTCTCGACCGCGTGGGCCTGATGGTTGAATACCTTGAGCAACTGGCAAAGAGTACTGCGGATCAACTCATCGTCATCGATGATCAAAATGCGACCGGAACGTTTTTCGGATTTGATCTCGGGTTGCGCCAAGGCCTTTTCCTCGGCTGACACAATGGGAATATACAACGTAAAGGTCGATCCCTCGCCCAAAATGGAACGCACCGTGATGTCGCCGCCATGCTTTCGTATGATCGAATAGCAGGTGGTCAATCCGATGCCGTTGCCGGTCTTCTTCGTGGTGAAATAGGGATCAAAAATCTTGTGAACGATTTGCGCAGGAATGCCGTTACCCTGATCGGCAATTTCAATCTCCAGATAATCTCCCGGAGGCAGATTGGGATTGGCATCGGCAGTCAGGTGGCATTGACGTCCCCGAACGATGAGCAGTCCGCCCTGGGGGCAGGCTTCGCGGGCATTGATGACGAGATTGTCGATGACCTGGGCGATTTGTCCCGGATCGGCCATGATGTGCGGCAGGTGCGGTTCGAACTGGATCTTACCCAGGAGATTCGAACCGCGCAGGGAGAGATTGAGGGCGTTGAGAACGATCTCCTTGATATCGACCATCTTCTTGACCGGGTCACCTCCCTTGGAAAAGGTCAGCAGGCGGCGGGAAAGATCGCTGGCGCGCAAGGTGGCGTTCCTGGCCGCGTGGATGAGGGAAACCCCTTCCGGCTGGAGATTGTTTTTTTGCAGGAGCAGGTCGAGATTGAGAATGATCCCGAGCATGATGTTATTGAGATCGTGCGCAATGCCCCCGGCCATGATGCCGAGAGCGTCCATCTTCGAAGCCTTCAGCCGCTCCTCCTCGGCACGCTTGCGTTCGGTAATATCGCGAACGAGGGCGATGATCCGTTGCCGCCCATTGATGGCTCCGGGCTTGATACTCGCCTCAAACCATATGACATGACCGTTCTTGCCCACGCTATGCCATTCTGAAATAAAAGAACCTTCCGCCAGCGCCTTTTGCATTCGACTGATCGATGCCCTTTCCCTGGCAACGTCCTCGCCGCGTTTCAAGTAAGGCACAATTCTCCCGATGATCTCCTGTCTCTCGCAAGCAAACACTTCACAGGCACGGTCGTTGACATCGAGAATTCTGAAAGTCTCCGCGTCATGGACGATAATGGCGTCATTGGAGATATTAAAAAGCGCCCGGTAACTTTCCTCGGAAAGACGTAGCGCCGTGCTCTGCCGGTTGAGCTGCTCGTTCTGCAACGCAAGCTCGTGGGTGCGGCGCCGGACCAGCCGTCTCATCTGCAACATCCACACCGCCGAAAATATCGCCATCGCCATGACACCACCTGCGCCGATTCCAACCCAGCGCAGAATACGCTGATCCAGGTTCGTTGAAGGAACGTCGTAGAGAAAACCGTCGAGGTTCCCCTGAGCCAGCTCCGGATTGAACTTCTTGCAGATTTCAGCGATGCGCTGCCAGCGTTCCTGGCTCATATGCCCGATCTCGACAAGGTTGGGCATGACCAGGTGCAGCATCGTATCGGCCTCGAAATGCAATTGGCTCTCGGTGATTCCGCGTTCCCGCACCCCGGGCAATTCCATGATAGAGCTGATGACCTCCGCAGAATGGTCGAAGGCGTAACGCCACCCCTTCTTGGTAGCTCTCAGAAATGCCGCGGCCCGCTCCGGATGGTGCGCGATCTCGTCCTCGTCCGTGAACAAAATATCGCCGTAGAAATCGATACCGTAATCCATCGCCCGCATGATTCCTGGCTCCACCCCACGGGCGCGCATCAAGGCCGGTTCGAACGTATAGTAAGCCGACATGGCATCGGCCTTCCCGCTCATGAGATCGTCGAGGTTCCACGAATGTCGAATCAGCTTCACCTTATTCTCGCCGCCCACCTGCTGGAGCAGCATGGCACGCACTTCAAAATCCCCCGGTTTATCGGCCACCATCACCGTTCGGCCTACGAGATCCTGCGGACGGTAAATTCCCCGATTCAACCGGGTAATCAGAATATGCGGTGAATGCTGGAACAGTGCCGCCATCGCCACCACCGGATGCCCCTGGAGCCGTTCCATGACAACCTCCGAATCCGCAACCCCGTAATCGGCCTTACCTGAAAGCACCTGCTCGACAGGAGATGATCCCTGCTGAAGCTCGATCAGCGTAACGTCCAGGCCTTCGTCGCGATAGTACCCCTGTTGTATGGCCGCATAGTAACCGGCAAACTGGAATTGATGCTTCCACTTGAGTTGAAGCGTTATCTTTTCGAGATGATTCGATTGCCGGATAATTGTCGAAGAAGTCTCGGCAAAAGACGATACAATACCGCTTTGTACGGCGAAAACCGAACAAAGACAAAGGGTAATCCAGATACGACTAAAAAACGGACTCACGCACCTCCAGGTCGAGCGACACTATACAACATTCTTCAGTTAGCCCAACAAGAATATGAATCGTTTAGATAAATTTCTATCGCTAATCTCAAAAAAACAAAATCTCTAATTGAAGTTAGAGAAATTTTCTCTTAATAATTTGGACTTCTTTAAGGAGTAAGACCACTCGCTTATCGCAACTCGCCCAAGGCGGATTGAACCGCCTTCATCAGCGGCCCGATGGTCTTGTCGGTGAAGTCGAACTTGATCCCGGCTCCGTCGAATAGCTCCGGCAGTGGACGGGAACCGCCCAGGCTCAGCCCATTCAGATAATGATCCAGGGCCGCCTTCGGATTCTGAAGCGATGCCTGCCAGACCTGCAATGCTCCGAGTTGGGCGATGCCGTATTCTACATAATAGAAAGGAATCTCGAAGATGTGCAATTGCCGGTGCCACAGGCTCGCGCGAGTGTCTTCGTAACCGCTCCAGTCTTCGATTCCGCCAAAGCGATCCATGAGACTCAGCCAGTAGGCGTCGCGTTCGGCATGAGTGTGCTTCGGATGTGTATAGATCCAGTGCTGGAAGGCGTCGACGGTGGCCATCCACGGGAAGAACTTGATAATTCCCTCCAGATGATCGCGGCGGGCGCGCGTGACTTCGGCGAAGTCGGTATAGAATTCATTCCAATACGGAGCCGTAAGCAATTCCATGCTCATCGAAGCCACCTCGCAGAATTCGATTGGGGCGCCGCGGTAGGCGTGTAATTTCTGATCGCGCGCGGCCACGGCGTGGAAGGCGTGACCGGATTCGTGCACGAGCGTTTCGACGTCGCGCTGAACCCCGACCGCGTTCATAAAGATAAACGGCAGACGCGACTCGGCGAGCGTGCTCTGGTAACCGCCCGGAGCCTTGCCCTTGCGATTGTCGAGATCGACGACTTCATGATCGCGTAGGAGTTTGAAATAACCCGACAGGCGCGGATCGAGCTTGTCGAAAATCGCCTGCGACTTTACCAGCAGTTCCGCTCCGCCCTGAAAAGGCCGCAATGGCGGAAGTTGTTCGGGATCGACCGCCAAATCCCACGGGCGAAGTTTGTCGTAGCCGAGCTTTGCCAGGCGCTTTTTCTGCAACTCACGAGCCAGCGGGACAATGTGCTTCTCCACTGCGTTCTGGAAATCGATACAATCCTGCGGCGTGTAATCGAACCGCTCGTAATTGGCGAAAGTATAGGCGCGGAAATCCGTGAAGTCGGCGGCTCGCGCAATCTCTCCGCGCAAGGCCAGTAACTTGTCGTAAATCTCGTCGAGGGCCGCGCGATCCTGCAAACGACGTTTCGCCGTCGCTTCCCATGCGGCCTGACGACGGGCACGATCAGCCTCTTCCTGAACGCGGGCCATTTGCGGCAAAGTCTGCTCCTTGCCGTCAAACTGGATCGTCATCGCGCCGCTGGTCTTCTGGTACTGCTGAGTCAACTTGGCTTCATCGGTTTCGCGGGCGACATTTTCCTCCCGGTACAATTTCACGCGCGTTTCCACGCTGCGGCGGAAAACATCGTAATAGGCCGGAAGCTTCGCGAAACCCGGATGCGCCGAGAGAATCTGCATCAGTTCGAACTGGCGCGGCTTGAGCCACGGATCGACCACTTCGACGATTTTGAGATAAGCCTTTTCCCGCGCCGGATCGTCCGTCTGGCAGGTCATTTCGATATACGTCACGCCGCTCGATTGCGACAACGCGGCACTCACCTCGCTGTAATGTTCCAGCCAGACTTCGAGTTCACCGGAAGTTTTGGCGGCCTGCAAATCGCTCTTGAGCCGGTCAAAGAGCGGCGCAAGGGCCGTCGTGTCAGTGAGGTCGATGGTTGCGGGAACGTATTGACGCGGGTGATACGGCGAAATTTTCATATTGAAGAATTACCGTCAATCTAGTCCGGCCCCGGCCAACGTCAAAGCCGTTTCTTGCGAAACTGAAAAGCACTAAGTTTTCGCAGCCAATACTTATTCTAATTTGCTTTCAAGATGAGA
>DBTH01000291.1:0-481 GCA_002306945.1 Methylacidiphilaceae bacterium UBA1321
GCCAGGGCTACCTCTTTTCCGGCGTGATGATCCTACTGATGAATCAACTCGTCATCACGGTCATGCTCCTCTTCGCCGCGGAAAACGTCACCTGGCAATTCGTCGTCCTCTCCTTCGCCGAACGCGTCCAGCACAGCTATTTCGTCGTCTGGGACGGTCTGGTGAAGTGCTATTACGCCGCGCGCGGATTGGCGCATTCGCGGTAGCCGAATATCCCGACCGGTCGTGTAAAAGTCTTTCCTCCGGTTTGGACTTACCCTAGGATTGCCCACTTCCCATGAAAACACCCCGGCAGGAAATTGAATCGATTGTCGCCGACACGGCGCAAAAACTTTTTGGTGCGGATACCGCGCCCGGACCCTACGTGCGTCCTTGTCCCGATCCCCGTCACGGCGACATGCAAACCAATATCGCCATGGTTCAAGCCAAGCGCGTGAAGAAAAACCCGCGCGAAGTCGCCCAGTTGATCGTCGACGCACTG
>DBTH01000291.1:772-963 GCA_002306945.1 Methylacidiphilaceae bacterium UBA1321
ACCCGAAATCGCCGGCCCCGGCTTCGTCAATTTCCGCCTCAAGCCCGAATACTGCGCCGCCCAATCCCTCGCCCGCTCCAAGGACGCGCGCCTCGGCGTCGATTCCGCCGAAAAACCGCAGACGGTCGTCATCGACTACAGCGGCCCCAACATCGCCAAGGAACTCCACGTCGGCCACCTGCGCAGCACCA
>DBTH01000291.1:1208-12717 GCA_002306945.1 Methylacidiphilaceae bacterium UBA1321
CGTCGGCCACCTGCGCAGCACCATCCTCGGCGACTCCCTCGCCCGCATGTACCGCTTCCTCGGCAACAACGTCATCTCGGACAATCACCTCGGCGACTGGGGCACGCAATTCGGCATCGTCATCCTCGGTTACAAACGCGATGCCAACAAGGAACGCTTTGAGCAGGATCCGATCGGCTACCTCGAAGAAGTCTACGTCCGCACGCAAAACGCCTCCAAGACCGACGATACGATCCGCGAAGCCGCCCGGGCGGAACTCGTCAAGCTCCAGGCAGGCGACCCGGAAAACGTCGCACTCTGGAAAAGCTTCATCGAACAATCGCTCAAGAGCCTCAACCGCACCTACGACCGCCTCAACGTCAAATTCGATCACACCCTCGGCGAAAGTTTCTACAACGACCGACTGCCTCTCGTGGTAAAGGAACTCGTCGACAAGGGAATCGCCCGCGAAACCGAAGGCGCGATTGCGGTGTTCTCCGACGAAACCCTTCCTCCGAAGGACGATCCGTTCAAGGTCACCGAAAAAGGCGGCGGTTTCCGCGACAATCCGTTCCTGATCCGCAAATCCGACGGCGCGTTCAACTACGCCACGACCGATCTCGCAACGTTGAAATACCGCAAGGAACATTTCAAGGCCGACCTGGCGATCTACGTCACCGACAGCCGCCAGCAGATGCACTTCGCGCAACTCTTCGCCACGGCGAAACGTTGGGGTCTCGACTTGCGCACCGAACACGTGTGGTTCGGCGCGATTCTCGGCGCGGACAAAAAACCGCTCAAGACCCGCGACGGCGGCACGGTCAAACTCCGCGCCCTGCTCGACGAAGCGCAGGAACGCGCGGAAAAGATCATCGCTGAAAAACGGCCCGAACTCTCCGCCGAGCAACGCTCCGCGCTCGCTCAAGTCGTCGGTATCGGCGCGCTCAAGTACGCCGACCTCGCGCAGAACCGCAATCTCGATTACGTCTTCAACTGGGAGAAATTGCTCGCGTTCGACGGCAATACCGCCCCCTACCTCATCAACGCCTACGTCCGCATCCGCGCCATCTTCCGCAAGCTCGGTGCCGAAGCCCCCGACGCTACACGCATCGTCCTCAACGACGAGGCGGAGATCGCCCTCGCCAAGAAGCTGCTCGATTTCGGCGATTCACTCGCGCTCGCGGCCGAGGAATACCGCCCGCATTATCTCTGCGTGTATCTGTTTGAACTGGCCGGGTTGTTCCATAAATTCTACGAACATTGCCCGGTGTTAATCGCCGAGGACGAAGTGAAAACGAGCCGCTTGATCCTGTGCTCGCTCACCGCTCAAACCCTTAAAAACGGTCTCGCTCTCCTCGGTATCCAAACCGTCGAACAAATGTGACTTATGGGGGCTTCGCCCCCATACCCCGACCAAAGGAAAGCATTTCCTTTGGAAACCTCAAAAAGGGCGGATGGCTGCTTTCCTTGTGGTAATACGGCCCTTGATTTCCTATGGAGATTTTTGGGAACAAATCATAGGTGGACTTGAACACATTCAACCCAGCGCGACTGCTGCAATGGCGTTGAAATAACCCAAATCTAACAATGAGATGGATCGTTTTTGGACGAGCGTAAGCGCTGTCTGCTGCATGGGTTGGGTTGCTTGTCCGGACGAAACCAGCGTGATGCCGGATCCGCTAGAGAACCTCCTGCTGAAAGAGGCTTTTGGCTGAAGGTGGTATCGCAGTCAGGGAGAAACCGGAACACCTTCGACATGCCAGTCGAAAAAGAGCGCATTGCGCACGTTCCCATAGATGGGTTTCGATGGCGTTGTGCTAAGCCAG
Organism: Methylacidiphilaceae bacterium UBA1321; assembly: GCA_002306945.1. Classification (GTDB taxonomy): domain Bacteria; phylum Verrucomicrobiota; class Verrucomicrobiia; order Methylacidiphilales; family UBA1321; genus UBA1321. The sequence goes on from DBTH01000291.1 coordinate 3,014, forward strand.
GAGGCTGTACTGGCGTCCGAGAGCTGTTGATCGACATCGATCAAGGCGTAGGTTGCTGCTGCGTTCGTGATATAGGTCATTTTGTGAGGTAGCGGAGTAGAACTGTTTGGACGTCCCCAGGGTGTAACCGTAGTGTCGATCGGATTAAATGCGTTTAAGATGTGGCATGAGACGCTCGACCAGTTGTTTCCCTGATTTTTCTGCACTATTTTTTTCCAGAGTGGCGTGAAAAAGAGATAATTCGTAGCTGGGTAATGCGTAATGGTTAGTCCAAAGTAAGGCTCCAGAAAACAGGCGAGTGTGGCGGGATTCTGATTGGTGCTATACGATAGATAAACCGTAGTATACATCGGGCCGGGTAACGTCTGGTCATGCTCGTTGACGTAATTTGCCAGCGCCAACCCGATTTGTCTCAGGTTGGAGGCATCGCGCATACGGTCGATCATCACGGTTGTCTTTTGAATGGCTGGCAAAAGCAAAGCGACGAGAATTGCCAGTATCGAAACGACAACCAGTGACTCCACCAGAGAGAAACTGAAACGGGATGGATTGCGAAATAATGAAATTTTCATGGGTTTGCAATCAGACAGGTGCAGTCTGATTTTGTCTCGAATCCTCCCGCCATTTTCTCGTGCCCGGATGAGTTGAAAGGGCTGGTCATCTTCAGGTCTAAATGAGATTCTGCGAGTGTGCCATTAAAGGGATGATCTATGTCGAGCCGATGAAAATATATATATCATTTATAACGGCAGAATTTAGTAAAAAATTAGCTTCGACATTGATTGCGTTTACGATTTAGCCAAACGCAGCCCAATAGGCCCATGATCGATCCCAGTACCAATCGGATCGATGAAGGCTCGGGTACGGCAATGACAAGGACGATGTTGTTGTTCTCCAACTCAAGACTTACAATGTCGCCTGCTGCAGTGTAATCGGAAAGACCCGACCCGATCGTCAAACCACTCGTAATCGTAACGCCATCCGCAGCAAAGCCGAGACCCTGATAGGTGTTGGCTGCATCTGAAGTGATCAGAGTGTAAGTACCCAGCGAGAGAAGACCGCTGGTCAGGTCGCTAAAATTAATCGTATTGCCATCGAATGAAACGCGTCCTGCGGCGCTGTTGGTCAGCGCGAGTTTGCTGCTGGTGAGGCCACTTCCCAGACTGAAGGCGAGCGAGGCGCTTGTGTCAGTAAAGCTGAGGTAAGCCGTGTTGGCTGCCAAAGTCGACCCAGACATATTCAAGGTCAGTGTCGAGAGGGCATTGCCGGTCGCTGCCGATCCGGGAGCCAGCACGCCAAAGGAGCCGATTGTAATGGTGCTTGCCGTCGCGCCACTGGTGATCGAGCCATTACCACCGAGTGTTGCGGTTGAGCTGGATGAGGAGCCTCTGACATTGATGGAATTCGTACTCGTGGCTCCTGCTGCGTTCACTAACAAGGTTCCAGCGGATACACTGGTTGTCGCCGTGTAGGTGTTCGCATGGGCGAGAATTAATGTCCCCGCGCCGGTCTTCAGCAAAGTCGTTCCATTGCCGCTGTTGGTGCCGCTGATCTGGCCGGTGATCGCCATCGTGTTATTGGCAGCGACGTCGAACTGGTCGGTTGAGGAATTCCCGGTTACTGTATTTATGGTTATGGCTCCCGAGACAGTCGTGGTGGCGGTTCCTGACACGTTGGATCCCAATATATAAGTTCCCGCACCTTTGCCTGTAGTGGTGGCGTTCATGACGATTCCGGCTGTTTCGTTCAGACCATTGCTATTGAGGTACACCGTGCCATAGAGTGCGCTCGTGCCGCCGATGACAACCTGCTTGCCTGTAAAATTTGTCTGGAGATAGATAGCCGCGCCTGACGCACTACCTGCCTGCCGCAAGATGGAGCCGCTTACATTCTGAGTAGTCGGATTATAATAGAGAATTCCGGAAGACGGATTCCATAGGAAGGTAAGGCCGGAAGAAACAGTCAGCGATCCGAGTATGGACATGTTTCCGATCGAAGTGGTGGCCATCGTGGTGCTATCACTTGAGATGGTCAGTTGGGACGATGTTCCGAAGACGAGATTTCCCTGCAAATTGAACGAGGTATTTACCGACGAATTGACAGAATTGGTGATAATCACCGAGCCGTTGATTGTTTCCGTGACGCCGGTGGAGCCTTGATATATCGCGTTCTGCGTGCTGCTGCTGGCGATCTCGATGGTGAGAGTCTGACCGCTACCCGTAGTGATCGTGTAAGCTGGCGCGGAGGCTGCAAAGTAGAGGTATTTGATTGTATCGCTGGCACTGACGTTTACCGTCGTTTGCAATCCGGTCTGGGATGAAAATGTAGCCGTGCTCGAAGCTCCTGGAACGCCGCCGCTCCAGTTTGCTGCCGTATCCCAGTCACTGGAGGAATTGCTGGTCCATACCTGAGCATCGGCAATGCTCAAGGACGCCAATACGCTCAATAAGGCCGCTGGTAGTGCTAATGCTATTTTCATTGCCTTGCATAATAATTCAGGCCTTTGCTCTATAAAGGTTATCGTTACGCTATTTGTTGCGTAAAAACACAAGTGCAAAACCTGCTCTTAATGGATTGCGATAAAAAGACTTCTGTATTGTTCGCGTAGTCAAAGTCCTTGGCAAGTTGGCTGCAAAATCATTGCACGTATGGATTTTGCAGCCAACGGTTAGACCGGATATTTCCCATTTCCAGATGAGCGGACCGGGTTGGCTGCCGTGCGGCGCAAACTCACATGACTTTTTTCAGAAACCGATTACTTCCGCTTCCGGGGCATGGTCGTAATGTGTTTCCCTCGCGCCATGTGCCTTCGATCAATACGCGCTGCGCAACCGCAGGCATGCCTCGTTCGCTGCGATGAAACATGCCGATCAACAGATCAACCGCCGTCGCTCCCGTTAATTTGGGATTTTCGTCCAATCCCGCAAACTTGACGGAAGGTATCTCGGGGTCGTCCTGTAAAGTATAACAGGCAAATCCAACATCATCCGGTACCCGGTAATTTGATTTTTGCAGGCGATGGAACGTCAGAGGGTGGGAGATGATGGCGTCTGGTTTGTATCGCAAAAACCAATCATCAAAGGGCTTCTTGAAGTGACCGGAATCATCCATGATGGGTATCTGATCTGCCGCTCTCCAGAATTGTTGCTGGGAAAGAAAACCGGCCGACCACCCTCTGTTGACCCTCTCGTCATCGGTGCGTGCGATTACCAGGCCAATGCGGCGATAGCCATGACGGCGGACCTCGCGGACTGTGGAAACCATGGAGTTGTAGTGGTCGTTTGTAATCGTATGCAATCTTGGCCAGGCTGTACTATACCCCATCGCGACCGCGCAGAATTTCGACCAGTCCAGCCGCACTCTCAACCTCGATTTGGGCTGTGGGGCGACGATGATTCCGGCGACATTGCGTGCTGCCAATATCCGTGTGGCTCGCGACCAGGTCAGTCGCGGCTCCCTTAGCCAGAATTCCTCAAGTTTGAATCCAAATTCCGCAGCCCTTTCCAAGGCTCCCTGATAATATAAATCGTAGGTTTTGGAACTATTCCATCCATTCCGTGTAAAACCGTTAGTGGCCCAAATGATAGTGGCCTGATAGCGTGTCGCACGAACGCGGGATCGATAGACGGCCAGGGCGGCCACCATCGGGTCGGGAGCATAACCCAATTTTTTAGCAATAGCCTTGATCTTCCTTTTGGTTTCCTCAGGAATACTGGGATCGTCTCTCAAGGCGCGGGAGACTGTAGTGACATGGCACTCTGCGGACTTGGCAATATCCCGTAACGTAAGGCGGCGGACGAACATGGCGAGAGACTTTCTGTAAAGACTAAATCCAAGCGCAACAATTAGCGTAAACCAGGGCTTCAGTCCACTCCATTCCGCTCTTAATATTATTACACTTTATGAAACTCCCTAAAGCTACCCTTGCAGCACCCATCGCAGCGTCCTTACTCGTTTTCGGACTCACTTCAATGGCAATGCTTGCCGAAAATCTGATTCCTAATCCCGACTTTGAGAAGGGGCGCGAAAAGTGGGGTTTATGGGTTGCTCCCGATTCGCAAAAAATGAATTGTCAATTTCTGCTGGCTAACAATGCCGCTTATTCGGGACGAAATTGTGTCCAGCTTGTTTCGGACGATTTTGCCCGATTCTCAATCGCTGCGAATTTGTCGAATGGGAATGATAATGTGATTCCTGTAGAACCCGGAGATCGCTATCGGGTTTCCGCGTGGGTTCGGGGAGATACCGCGCTGAAAGTGCAGTCAGGAGCACCTGGATTTCTGATTCGGTGTGAATTTTTCAGCCATCATAAGGGTGTTCGTGGAGGACTGGCCGCCTATATTGGATTGCATAACAAGGTGAGCATTCAGTTTCCCGCCCAAGGGTTGCAAGCATTGGCCCTGCCCGGTGATTTCCCAACGGAGTGGACGAAAGTGGAGGGAGTTTTTGAAGTTCCGGATACGGTCAAAGAATTGGACGGAATGACGCCTCCATCCTTGTTCTCGTGGTATTCGAAAGGCTCGATTTTTGTCGACGATATAGTGTTTGAAAAAGTGGATCAGACTGTGCCGTTAAGCCCGTTAGTTAACGAAGCATCCGCCAAGAACCCATAGATGATTTTCCGGGAGAGATTGTAATTTCAATTTTCTTGCGCAACAAATTGCGTAATAGCATACTTCTTTTGCTCATTGCGTAGCATAAAGTAACGATGTGAATTCGCTCACTCTATTCAGGTTGATGTCACCTTTCCGTCTCATTCCTTTCCTTTTGATTGCCGCACTGGTCTTTGTGGATGAGGGAGTTTACGGGCAGGAAGCGGCGGATCCTAATATGGGCATCCCGCAGTTCTTTGATGCTCTGAATCTGGATTATCCGGGAATGGAAGCGGTGAAGCGTGCGATAGAGAAAAAGGATTTTTCATCTGCCGCAGCGGCCTATCTCGAGTTTCGGAGAGAACGAAGCAAAGCTCGTTATCTGGTCGATTCTTCGGATAAACCCGCGCAGGCGACCGGATCTGTTTCAGACCAGTTGGAGCGAATCCGGAAAAGCATCTGGGGTTCTTTTATTTTCAAGGTTATAGAAAATAATCTACAGGAGACCAATAACAGTCCAAAACAGGAAATCGATTGGTACTATAATCCCAAATCTCCGAAAGATCCGAATTTCAGTGTGGAGATTGAACTCTGTACGAACCGCCAATTATGGTGGAAATCTCTGGCTGATGCCTACTGGTCTACTCTCGATGAGAGGTATACACGCGAATGGATTTCCGAATTCACGGGATGGATTCGGCGTTGCCCAGCCGACCCCCACATGACCATCGAAACCTCTGAACAAAGCTCAAGCTGGCGTCCCCTGGAAGTTGGCATACGAATGCATGAGACCTGGCCGTACAGTTATTATCACTTTATCAAGTCACCGGAATTCACTCCGAATGCTCATCTGCAATTCGTGATTTCGTGTCTGGAACAAGGACGCTTTTTAAATCGCATCACGGTAGATAATCCAAACAGAACCGGAAATCATGTCACGACGGAATGTATCGGATTGGCCACGGTTGCCTGTCTGTTTCCCGAGTGGAAGGAATCTGAAAGCTTTGCGGAAACGGCGAAAAACCGGTTAACGCGGGAGCTTTCCCGGCAGGTTTACCCAGATGGAGCGCAAATCGAACTGACGCCATGGTACCATAATGTGGTGTTGGAAGCTTTCACCGACTACGCAACGATCCTTTCCCTGAATGGACGGACGATTCCGGCGGGCATCGATAAAACGCTTCATGCGATGAATCGCTATTACGTCAAGATCATGGATCAGCAGGGGCGTATACCTTCCTTCAACGATTCCGCTCCTTTCGATGGACGTCCGCTTCTTCGTGCACCCGCGCAACGCTGGAATGATCCGGAATTCGAATTTATCGCCAGTGGTGGCAAAAAGGGAAAAGCGCCAGCCCTTTCCTCATATCTTCCCTATGCGGGTTTTTACACCATGCGCAGCGACTGGGGCGCGAACGGTCTTTATGCCTGCTTTCGCGCTGGCCCCGCCGGGGCGGGACACTGGCACGAGGACAAACTGCAATTTGTAATCAATGCCTTCGGACAGCCGTTGGTTATAGATCCAGGCCGCTATACCTATGATCAATCTATATGGAGATACTACGTCATCGGCACCTCCTCGCATAATACGATAACGGTCGACGGTAAAGAGCAGAAACGAGGCGGTGATGATTATGGAGAAAATCCCAGGGAAGTAAAAAATCCCTGGATGGTGAATCCGAAATTCGATTTTGTCTCTTCAAGCTATGACAGCGGTTATCGGGAGGCGAAATATGTACAGAAAGGCTATCAGCCGATTACCTATATAGGAGCTGCTGATAAATCAATTACCCATACGCGGTATTTTTTCTTTATTAAGCCCGGTTATTTTGTGGCAGTTGATTTATTGACGGGAGCGGGAACTCACCGCTATGAATCGCATTTTAATCTGGAGGCTCCTGACGCCACGATCGATTCCGATAAAAAGAGCGTGCGGACGAATCGTCCGGATGCGGCACAGATAGCGCTCTATTCCCTCGACTCCGACGGTCTGGATATTCGAAAGGCTGTTGGGGAGGAGAATCCTGTTTTGGGCTGGTCATTACAGTCTCCGGAAGAACGACGTCCGATTCCGACTATTGTCTATACGAAACAACAAGCCGCCCCCGCGAGCTTTGCCACGTTGTTTTATCCGTTCCAGGGGAATATGCCCGCTGTAACGTCGAGTCCGTTAACGGTTACCAGCTCATCTGCCTGGGCGAAACATATTGAGACGCCAACGGACGCATTGGAATTGATCATCCATGCCGAAAAAAGCGTCGATCGGATTTCATCCACCATCATAAAACCTTTTTCTACGGACGCCTCCGTGACGGTAGTACGTCACCTTAAGGGGGAGGAGCGGGCTTGGCTGGGTATTTATAACAGCACGGGAGCAAGCTCTCCGGACTTTTCGTTTACTCTCGATCAGCCGGGTAATGTTTTGGTTGGAATCGATGCTCAGACCGCGAAGACTTCAACGCCCAAAATGACAGGGCTTTCATTTTTCAACCCCGGTACAGAGACGATCACTATTCATATAACGAAACCATTGGAGAGAACGGTTACGGTTCCTGCCAATGATTTTCGGGACGTTAAATAATTTTCGACGGCTTCAGTAGTAAGTCGAAAAATACCATCTGACGTGATGTTAACCCGGCTATTTCATCGTGACGCTGCAAGTTCGCGCGAAAAAACAGCGGATTTGACGTTCCATGATGAACCGTGCCGATTAGAGACAAAACAGTCGACTCCCCACATCTGGACTGTAGGCACGCTTGCCTATACGACGGGTGGTCTGGCTGTCTTATTCTTTTGGTTGTTGTGGGGGGATTTTGCATGGTCGATGCGAGACAGGGCGGTTCCTTCGGTAGTGCAACTGCTCCTGAGAAAATTTGAGGCTTCAGACCTACTGGTGGGACTGCTGATTAGCTCATTGCCGTGCGCAATCGCGATGATCCTCGGCCCGATTATCAGCTTCAAATCAGATCGGCATCGTGGACGCATGGGACGCCGAATTCCGTATTTGCTCATCACAACGCCCGTTGCGACGTTGTCGATGGTTGGCCTGGCTTTCTCTCCGTCGATAGGGATTCAATTGAACCGGTTGCTCGGCTGGCATTCTCCAGGACTGAATGCGTCGATTCTTATAATCTTCGGATTATTTTGGGTGATGTTCGAGATTGCCTCGATCACGGCCAACGCCGTTTTCGGAGGTCTCGTTAACGATGTCGTTCCGCAAGCGATAGTGGGTCGATTCTTCGGCCTCTTTCGTGCGTTTAGCCTGATTGCGGGAATGATTTTCAATTACTGGTTGTTAGGCAAAGCCGAGACCCACTTTGTATGGATATTTCTGGGGATCGGTGCGCTTTACGGAGTTGGATTTACGCTCATGTGCCTGAAAGTCAGGGAGGGGCAATATCCGCGCCCGGTTGTTGCCACAAACGATGGTGGGTTCTTTTTCGCCACAAAAACCTATTTCAGAGAGTGTTTCGGCTCGTCGTATTATCTCTGTTATTTTGCAGCGATGGCTCTGGCTGCGGCGGCCTTTGGCCCGGTGAATCTTTTTAGCGTGTTCTATGCTACGAGCGTTCACATGAGTGTGGATACCTATGGCGCCTGTCTGGCGCTCACGTATGGAATCTCCCTGATTTTGTCCTATCCACTCGGAGCCTTGGCGGATCGATTTCATCCACTCCGTGTGAGCCTGGTGGCGATGGGGCTTTATTCGCTGGTGACTCTATATGGAGGATTGTGTGCGAAGGGGGCATGGACGTTCGGCGCTGCACTGGTGATGCACGGCGTGCTATCGGGGACGTACTTCACCGCGTCCGCATCCATTGGCCAAAGACTGCTTCCCAGAGAGAGGTTTGCCGAACTCGGATCGGCGGCGGGAATTATAGGGAGCCTGGTCTCCATCGTGCTGGCTCCGGCGATGGGCCTTTTCCTGGATCATATGGGGCATGTCTATCGCTATACATTTATCATCGGATTTGCGCTTTCGCTGCTGGCTTTGCTATCGCTTCTGTTGCTACACGGAAAATTCATGACGTTAGGCGGCCCGAAGCGCTATGTCGCTCCCGAGTGAGGGGACTCCTGCAATATGACAACAACTGAGATGAGTTGCTGACGTGAATCTGTATGACCTTGTATTGCTGCCTGGAAGCAGGTCTGTGCCTGTCGGAATTATTTCGACGCCCACGTGTGAGATTGGTGCCGGGTGGCGAGGCGACGGTCTTGGGACCAATCGGGGAAAAGGTCTTGTTTGTGAAATCGGATGCGCGTTTTCCATGAGTCGTCGCCGTGGAGATATTCGTGGAAGGCTTGAAGGACTTCCCGGGGAGTCAGATTTTCCTTATAGCTGGCGTAGTGGTGATCGAGGTCTCTTTCCTGATATTCGAGGTAAAAGCCGGTGGGCGTCCAGAATGTTTGCAGATAAGAGTCGTTCCGCAGTGTTTCGGTTCGGACCAGAATGAGGAATGGGTCATACTGGTCTGGGAGAATGGCCAGGGTTTGGTCGAGACGCTCTTGTGAAGCGAGAACCGGTTTGCCGTTGTTGATGGCGGGGGAAATCAACGAGTAGGGTTGAACGGGGAGAGCGGGATTTCTTGAGCTGTAGGCTGGGAATGGCGAAGGGTCTGTGGCGTGGGCATTGAGCACGACGAGGAAGGACAAGAGCAGGAATGCGGGAAGAACGGTTTTCATGGACGGAAGCGATAATAGAGACGCTTCTGCGCAACGTCGACTGCCTGAAATATCGATTGCGACAGGAATTTTGTTTTGGTATTTCCACTCCAATGGCTTGCCTTTTTTCGTAGTAAGGTTTCTTATTCGGTTTTCCATATAGCCTGCAAATTATGTACAGTTATTCAAGGGACACTAGCCTGCTCACCTTGCCCTATCCCGCCTCATATCCGTTTCTTGTTCATCGACTCATGGTTTTATTCCATGCTTCCTTCCCGCGCTCGGTCGCCCTCGCGCAGTTGCATTTCCTTTCGCTCGCTGTGGTCAGCTCACGGGAGGACTTTCACTTCCAAGATCGCACCCATGCTGGGCGCACTAGAAACCTGAAAAATCTTTCAGACATTTCAGATTTCTATAGTGATTTTGCCTAATATTTCTACATAATGTTAT
>DBTH01000060.1 GCA_002306945.1 Methylacidiphilaceae bacterium UBA1321
GGACGCCAGTTCCATTATGACGAAGAAGGCATTCGATGCGATTGGAGGGTTTGGAACAGATCGTTCGACGAGCTACGAGGATTGGGAACTTTTCGCGTCTCTGGTTCTTGAAGGCTTTACACTGGACGTCATACCCGAGAGACTTTTCTACTACAGGCACCAGGGCCAGGGTTTCTCCCGGATAACCAGCCCTGTGGAGAATCAGAAACGGGTATTGAACGCTTTTTACAGACACTCCAACAAAATCAACTTCAATGGCATTATGCAAAATATTCTTGTCCCCCTGTTTTATGCCAAGCAACCAAAGTCCGAGTTGCGCGAGGTGTAAGGTGAGGATAAAAACAGTCGTGAATTTTTTAGAATATGAGCATGCCTGCCCACCGTGTTGAAGAGTGGCGTAGTATCATACTGCGCATAGCGGGTGGGGAGGATTTTGTATGCATCGGGGATTTTCCGGACGAACTCAGAAGGAAATTCGATGCCATAGGGGTTTACTATCAACAACTGCCCACGATAGAAGCCATAAACGGAGCCGTAGCGGGTAAGGTGTGGGTTCTTCGTGAAGTCCCCGAAACTGAGGCGGCCTCCAAGCTTCCCACTTTAGTCAATCTCTATCAGCCGGCTCGTCTTTTTCTGGAGATGCCGGAAGAGAGTCATTCAGTATCCCACCGGCAAATTGAACAGGCGTTTCTATCGGTCGGATATAGAAAATCCTCCGACTATCACGTCGATACCGAGTACGCAGAAAGTTGTGAGCAAGGAAGGTTTCACTCCTTCGTGCGGCTCGCGGCATCCGCACCGACCGATGGAGCGGGTGATCCTTTGCGACAGACCGGACGTGACGCGGATGCCCGGACATTCCGTTATCACTGGGCCTCCCAGTTCATTCGCCCGTATGACATTGTTCTGGATCTCAAAAGCGGGACGGGTTATGGAGCCAGCATCCTTGGAATACTGAGTCCCTGCCGAAAAATTTTCGGCTGGAGCGAGGACTCTCAACTCACCGAGTACGCGCAACAGACCTATGGATGTGAATCGAAACGGCTGGGTTTTGAAACCGCGGGTTTGGAACAATTGAGCCGTCTTGAAGACGAGTCGGTGCATTGCATCGTCTTGTTCGATTCCATTCCGGTGGCTCAGGATATGGCGACGTTTTTTGAACAGTGCAAACGCATCCTTGTTCCCGGTGGACGCCTGATCTGCTCAGTCCCGAATCAAGGTTGCGCTGAAAATCCAGTGCCAACAAAGCATGCGTGTACCTGTGAAAAAATTATCGAGCTCCTTTCACCACAATTTTTAGTCGAACGCATTTTCGTGCAGACTGCGGGCAATGAGAGCGACGATTCCAATGGACAAAAACGTTCTTTCCGTGAGGTGCCCGTTCCCGCGAATCCGGCGGAAGAAGCGGAGTGGTGGGTCGCCGTAGCCATGAAAGAGGTGAGAGGCGCCGGCAAGGAGAATTTCACCTGCCACTTCATGCCGCAATTTAATGGCATCGACATGCCTCAGTTTGTAAATGATTACAATAATCCATGGCTGATCTACTCGTTTGTTGCCATGGGCTATCGGGCGACTTCTCCGTCGATCATTTCAGAAATTGGCAAATCCCTTCTTGAATCGGAGTTGGAAACCTCAGCGGATTACGGATCGGCTCTGTGCGTTCTCGGATACCGGTATCTCGAAAATGAAGAGCTTGAGAGTTTGAGGACGCTTATTCCAAAAATCGAAAAATACATATCCCAGCGGCATACAAACGGTCACCAGCATCGCTGGAGAATATCCCTGGAATATTTGCTTGGGAAAATCTATCTCAAGCTCGGTGATCGCAAACGCGCCAAGGAGTCATTCAGAAACTGCGGTTACGATGACTGCCTGCTTTTCGCCGCGTCACTCGGTACAAAGGTGACAGAGTCGCTGCTGCTTCTGGGCTGGCTTCATTATCTGGACAAGGATAACGAAAGCGCCATCGCGGCATGGCAAAAAGGACTTGAGGAAACGCAGCGTATTTTCAAGGAATCGGACTGGGCCAGGTTTGAAGGCAGAAAAGATCTGCCCTATGACAACGGATACGCAGAAATGATGCTGGTTCTTGAGTACGCGCAGAAGTGTGCTGCCGCGATCCATTCCATTCGGAGCGGGGTCTTTGACTCGAACCGGATGGCGAGGGAGATCATCGACGACTTTCTGCCAAAAAACATCGTCAATAGTCGTAACATCCAGTACATGCGGGATCATTTTCAACATATCTGTGACTACGCCCGGCAGTTGCGGGAATGTATTCAGGATCAAGAGAAACATGTTCAGGATCTTGAGGGACGCCTCCAGAATCTCGGGGCGGAACTCAATGAGAAAGGGGCTTCCCTCAAGCGGGTGGAAGAGATGTCCAGTGCTCAGTTGAGCTATATCAAGTCCTTGAAAGAAGAATGTGAAAACAAGGAGCGAGTGTTGCAAAAAATCCGCACCAAGATGCGCGGGGCATAGTGACAATCCATTCTGCACCTCACCTGGCAGAGGCAGAACCTAAAGGCGTTTTGACGAAATTAACGGAATTTGAAAACCAATTTACGAAGGTTTTTTTGAAAGTCATAGTTCAGTAAATGTCAGTTAAAATTTCGTTAATTTCGTCAAGGTCTTATCACTTTGTTTGCAACCGGGGTGCTAAAATCTCTCTTTGCGCTTCGGCGGGGAGAGGCTATTAACGGAGGATGAAGCGTTGGTGGATTTGGGCTGTTGTGGTTTTGACATTCCTGGTGACTGGAGTCGCACTGTGGTGGGTGATCCAGTCGCGCCCGAAGCTCCCGGCGGCAGATGCGGGCGAGCTGCGAATCCGCCCCTCGACTCCGTTGTTGATGTCGGTGCAGAAGCGGCCCGAGATTGAATTGAGCGCGTGGGCGTTCAAGGGAAGCCTTCCCGGCGCGGTTTGGGACCGGATTAAGGACGGATTTGAAAAAACGGGGACGGCAACGGTCTCCCTGACGGTCTACGATTCGGAGGATCAATATCGCGACGCCTTGAAGCAGGCCATGGCTAAACGCGTCCTGCCGGATGTCTTTTTGATCGGTTCGGACGAGGCGGAGGCGTTGCGGGAGAGCGGGTATGTGGCTCCGGTTCCGTTGACGGCTGACGATGAAAAGAATTATGTTCCCGCCGCGCTGGCTCCTTTTCGCAGGGAAGGCAAGACGTTGGCGATTCCGTCCGAGTTCAACCTGCTGGTGCTTTATTATAACCGCGCGGTGTTCGACCATGCGGGAATCGCTTATCCCGATGTGCACTGGACCTGGCCCATCATGGTTTCGATGAGTCAACTGGCTTATAAGGCGCCGAAACCGGTCGATCAAAAGCCGGTTTACGGAATGGAATTGCCGTGGCGGTTGGAATTGTGGCAGGCCTTCGCCTGTCAGGCCGGGGGGAAATTGTATGACGGTCAACAATGGCTGGCGGGAGATTCGAAATATGCCGCTGCCCAGTTGAAGGCGTTGGCATTTCTGCGCGACTATGTGAGGAATTACGTGATCGTGCCGCGCCCGCCGTCGGCGGATTCAGGCCAACTGTTTTTGACGGGGCAGGCCAACATGGCGATTGCGGGATCGGAGCTGGCCCGGCAGTTGCGGGAACAGTCATTGATCCGCTGGGGTGTGTGCCCCTTGCCGCACGACGATGCCCGCGCGACAGCGCTCGATTCCCGGGGATGGGCGGTGTCGAACTGGAGCCGTCATCCGGCGGAGGCGGCGCAGTTGGCGAGGGCCTTTGCGACGCAGCCGACGCGCAATGACTGGATTTCGGCGCAGGCGTTGAAATCCGATGAGGTTCTTGGCGAGATCGAAAAGGTTTTTTACGATTCGGCCGCGTATGCGCAGCCGACGCTTCAATTGCCGACAGCGGTGGAGGTGGAGAAAAAGGTGAATGAGGAAATGGGCCGCTGGATCATGCAGCCGAATCCTTCACCCGAAGCGATGCTCGATTGGGCGTCGAAGATTTTTCCGCGCTGAAGAGGGGAAGACGATTGGGCGAAACGAACGAAAGATAAACGGATTTTATCAGGAACTCAGGAAATCAAGAAGGTTGAGAATGAGCCGTTCGTGCACTCCGCGCGGAGCCTCGATAGGGCAATTTAAATTTTTATAGCCGAGGACTTGCGCGACCGGTCAGGCGCGGCGGGTTTTCGATTTCGACCGGGCGCGGTAGCTGACCGGAGTGCGTGACTGTGCCGGTGCAGTTGCTTCCGGTGTTTCATTGAGCTGCGCTATCCGTGCATTGGCACTGGATGAAATCGTTGGGACGGCGGAATCACCGGCCGTTATTTTTCTGCCCATATCGAGCATCGGAGGGAGTGAACCGTACTTTTCAACGTATTGGATCAGTGCGGTCACGGCCATGCTGATGACGGCGGCGGGTTTGATGCCGTAAGCGGCAGCTATGTCTGCCAGCTTTTTTCGCTGCCCGTCATCCAGGCGGATGCTGAAATTTTCTTTCATGTAATACATCGTAACGCGGGTACTGGTGTGACCGCAAATAAACTCTATTGACAAGCAAGTAACCTATTGTATTACAATGCGTGACATGAAACGGGGGTTGATGCTTTCCAAAAAGCGAATCGCGGGACGTTTTTCGCCTCGGGATAAGGCGCGTATTGCGCAGGCGGCAAAGCGGGTTGGACTGGAACCGGATCAATTTGTCCGCGAAGCAACGATGCTTTTGCTGGATGGAAAGCTCAATGTCTCCCATGTCGTGAAATCCAAAAACAGTCGGAGGGTAAGGGTGGAAAAATGAATGACGCAGAAGGCACCGCGAACGATGTGCTCGCACCGAAGGGCAATCGAACAACGAAGCGGCCTTTGTCTTGTTCCCGGGATCGACAGATTCGGATTCGACTGCAGCCCTCGGAGAGGCGCTTGATGGAGGAATGGCAGAGGCAGAATTTCCAGACAGGTCATTCCTATGCGGAAACCTTATCGTCGTGGGTCAGGCATCAGCTTCGCCCTTTGATCGAATCCGGTGGGGATAATCAGTCCTGTCATATTTCTCAGGAGAAATACGAGAGAGTGGAAGAACTTGCGCGGTTGTTGAACAGATCTCCGGAAGAGGTGGTCGAAGCATGCGTGAAGGGAATCGAATTCCTGATTCGGGAGACGGATGTTCAACGGCCTTTGATCGTGGCGGAATGGCGTTTGCGGGAGCAATATCGCCGGGGCGGCAACGGCCCGGATGATCCGGCGGATAAAGGTCGATCCACTTGAGATGTCGACGCGTCGGTCGGGCGATCACCAGCCTTCGGTGATGCTTTTGACGATGTTGTAGGCGAGATCTTCGGCTGCGGAGGGAAGCGCCTGACGTTTGCCTTCCTGGAGATCCTGCTGAACATAGAAGGAGGTCTTGCCGGTGAATTCGCGGTTGTCAAAGACCTTGCGGCCAGTGCGTCGGTTGGTGAAGGTGGCCTTGACGTAGATGGTCACCTGGTATTCAGCGGTGATCAGGACGTTTTCCTGGGTGCTGCGCAGGGAGTCGAGCTTGACATCGGTGATGGTGATGTCGAGCTGGGAATCGGCCCGGTCGGCGGTCGAGGTTTCGAGCGTGCCGTCGTTGTCGAAACGGCGGACGACGGCTCCGGCGACGGTGGCTTGAATGTCGGGGGTGTAACTTTGGTTGTGGGCCATGGGAACCCAGACGCTCTTGACGCCTTGTACTTCCTTGCCGCTGATGTTGCCAACGCGGTAGCCCGCGCAGCCGGTGATTACGAGCAGGACCAACGCCGTGAGGGAGGCGATCCTAAAGAGTGAATGCGTCATTGTTGTGTGTTGGCGGGAGGAGTGTTGGGTGCGGGCGGTGTGGTGTTGGATACCGTCTCGGTCTTTCCGGCATTTTTCTGGGCTTCGACCATGGGACGAAGCTGGTCGATCTTGAGCTTGGCTTGACTAGCCTGTTTGGAATCGGGATTCTCGCGGACGACTTCGTTGTAATAAATGAAGGCGGCCTTGATGTTGCCCTGCTTTTCGTAGAACTGGGCGATGTTGAAGGAGCCCTGGACGCGGCGGCCCTGAAGCTTTTCGATATAGGACTTGGCGGAGGCGGTTTTTTCGCTGTTGGGATAGCGAACCATGAAATCCTGGAAGGCTTCGATGGCTTTTTCCGCGGCGCTCTGGTCGTATTCGGGTTCGCTGGAGGCGCGGTACCAGGCGTAGCCAATCTGGAATTGGGCGTCGTCGACGATGTCGTTGCCGGGGTACTTGTCGATGATGGTGTTGTAGGCCTTCACCGCTTCGTTGAATTTCTTTTCGTTTTCGTGCGCCAGGCCGATCTTGAATTGCGCCTGCGGGGCGAATTTTCCGTAGGGCGCGTTCTTGATGACGGTTTCGTAGATCTCGACGGTTTTTTCCATCGAGGGGCCGAGCGGGATTTTCCACAGGCGCTGGGGTTCACCGGCGAGGTAGAGGTTGCCGATGGCGTATTCGCGTTCGAGGGCCTGTTCAAAGAAGCTGCTGGAGGGATATTTTTCGAGCATTTTCTGGTAGCTCTTGTAGGCGCGCCAGAAGTCGCCTTTCTGCTCCTCGATCTGGCCCATGCGGAATTGCGCTTCGGGCGAGAAGAAGGAAAGCGGCCAGCGGCGAACGAGACCCTTGTAGGCTTTGTAGGCGTCGTCGATGTTGCCTTTTTTCTCCAGTTCCTTGCCCAGTTCGAGCTGGTCGCGGGAGCTGGAAGCGGAGATGTCGGAACCTTTCTCGTCGGTCCAACCTTCACCCGGACGCCAAACCAGTGCCGCCGAACAAACCGTTGTTCCAAGGAACAGGGCCAGTAACGTCGTGCTCAGGGTACGGCGGAGGAAAATATGCATTGTCAATAGGATAGCAATGCCCCGTGACGGGTCAAGCCGCATACGATGAGGCGTAAAAGGGCTTTGAGACGAAACTAACGAAAGACAAACGGAATTTACGGGGATTGGAGAAAGAGCGGAAAGATTTTATCAGGGACTCAGGAAATCAAGAAGGTAAAGGACGTAAATCGAAAGCTCAAACCTGATATCTGGAACCTCGTACTTGGAACGTTCTGCTGCCGTTCACTGAAAACCGAAAACTTCGAACTGAAAACTTCCTTCCCGCCCTATCAGGCGGGTTGCTGCTGGGTGATGCAGTGGAAGGAGCCGAGGCCCCAGATGAGTTCAGTCCCGTCGATGGGAACGACGCGGCGGGTGGGGAAAAGCTTTTGCAGGGTGGCGCGGGCTTTCTCGTCGTTGACCGGGTGACGGTAGACGGGTAGGAGGACGACTTTGTTGCCGATGTAGAAATTGGCGTAACTGGCCGGGAGGCGTTGGCCTTCGTATTCGATCCGGCCCGGCATGGGCAGGTCAATGACGGTGAGGGGTTCGTCCTTGGCGGTGGTCATCGTTTCGAGGCGACGGCGGTTCTCGCGCAAGAGCGCATAGTTTTCGTCGGCGGGATCGTCTTCAATAATGGTTACGACCGTGCTCGGAGCGACGAAGCGCGTAAGGTCGTCAACGTGGCCGTCGGTGTCGTCGCCGACAATGCCTTCGCCGAGCCACAAGATTTTGCTCAGGCCGAGATAATCGCAAAGGTAGCGTTCGATCTCGGCTTTCGAGAGATGCGGGTTGCGATTCGGATTGAGCAGGCATGATTCGGTGGTGAGGAGGGTGCCTTCGCCGTTGGGGTCGATGGAGCCTCCTTCCATCACGATGCCGGGTTGGAAGAGGGGGAGATTCAGGAGCTTGGCGACGTGTTGGGGGACGGCGTCGTCGAGATCACATGGGGGATATTTACCGCCCCAGGCGTTGTAATTCCAGTCGACAACGGCGAGCTCACCGCTGGCTTTTTTGACGAAAATCGGCCCGTGATCGCGGCACCACGGTTCGTAGGCGGGGAAGCGGTGGAGGAAGATGCGGGAGCCGACGGGGGCGTTGACGGCTTTGAGAGCGGCGAGGGCTTCGGATTCGACGGCGTCGTTGAAGATGTTGATGTGGACTTCTTCGCCTTCGCTCAGCGTGAGGGCCATGTTGGCCCAGATGGCGGGAACGGCTTCGTAGCGGTCGGGAAAACTGATGCCATCGCGGCGCGGCCAAGTCAGCCATGTCGCGCGATGGGGTTCCCATTCGGCGGGCATGCGGTATCCGAGAGAGGCGGGAGTGGACATAAAAAAGTTTTCAGTTCGGAGTTTTCAGAAAGGCTTTTAGACGGAATTAACGGAATTTACGAAAATTAAAGACAATGGATTTTATCAGGAACTCAGGAAATCAAGAAAAGTTTTCAGTTCGGAGTTTTCGGTTTTCAGTGAAAGGCAGGAAGAGGAAGTAGGAGGTTCTAAGTTCCGGCTTCCGCCACTCAGTTGTTTCTATTCCACCCTTCCATCTTCCGGCTTTCCTGAGTTCCTGATAAGCCTTTCGCCTTTCGTAAATTCCGTTTGTCTTCCGTCAATTTCGTTCACCGCCTTTTCCCTAATTCCATAAATTCCGTTAATTCCGTCTAAGATGTATTTGTCTTTTTTAGTCGATGAGGCGTTTGGTGAGGTCGCCGTAGGCGTCGATGCGGCGGTCGCGCAGGAAGGGCCAATGGGTGCGGGTGACGTTGACGTCTTCGAGATTGATTTCGGTCACGAGGATTTCCTCCTTGTCGACGCTGCCCTTGGCAAGGATCTGACCGGAGGTTCCGGCGATGAAGCTTTGACCCCAGAATTCGATGCCGTCGCCGCCGACAGGTTGTTCCAGTCCGATGCGGTTAGCCACAGCGACGTAGCAACCGTTGGCAACGGCGTGGGAGCGCTGGATGGTTTCCCAGGCGAGGTGCTGATTGGTTCCGTACCGGGATTTTTCCGACGGATGCCAGCCGATGGCGGTCGGGTAGAAAAGGATTTGCGCGCCGCTCATGGCGGTGAGGCGGGCGGCTTCGGGATACCACTGGTCCCAGCAGATGAGCACGCCGATGCGGCCGTAGCGCGTATTCCACGTGCGGAAACCGAGATCGCCCGGCGTGAAGTAGAATTTCTCGTAAAAGAGCGGGTCGTCGGGGATGTGCATCTTGCGGTACATGCCGAGGTAGGAACCGTCCGCGTCGATGATGACGGCGGTGTTGTGGTAGAGACCGGCGGTGCGTTTTTCAAAGAGGGATGCGACGATGACGACGCCGAGTTTTTTGGCGAGTTCCTGAAAGGCGCGGGTGCTGGGGCCGTTGGGGATTTCCTCGGCGAGTTCGAAGTTCTTGTGGTCTTCGCTCTGGCAGAAGTATTGCGAGCGGAAGAGTTCCTGGGTGCAGATGATTTGCGCGCCGGAAGCGGCGGCTTTTTCGACGAGAGCCAGTTGCCGCTGGAGATTATTGGCAGGGTCGGCGACAGCGTGGGTCTGGATGATGCCCAGTTTCACGAGAGAGGACGGTTTCGTCATAGATCAGAAATTTCCAACAGAATCGCGCGGCTGTCCATCACGACTTTTGTGAAATTATGGGAAAGACGAAAGGCTTTTAGACGGAATTAACGGAATGGACGGAATTAGGGGAAGGCAAAGGCAGGAAGGTTTTTGACGAAATTAACGAAGGTTTATTTGGGAAAGGTAAAAGGCTTTATCGGGAACTTAGCCGTAACTATTCAAAA
>DBTH01000270.1 GCA_002306945.1 Methylacidiphilaceae bacterium UBA1321
CAGATGCCCGCACACCCCGCTACAAACTCCACCCCAAACTCCTTCGCTGCAATCTCTCCCAGGGCCACGTCAAAACCATTGAATCGCGCCTGACCCCCGACCATCCGCTCGGCCTTCACGCCAGCGTGCGCGACGGAATTCCCATTCCCGACGAAGCCACTCCCGACGGCAAGGCCGATGCCCACATGACCATTGTCGATTCCGCTGCGCGCAAAGCCTACGACCTCTGGCAATGCCGTCGCGACACCGACGGACTCTGGTACACCAACGCCGCCATCGCCTACGACCTCGACGGCCCCGGAATTTTCACACCACAGGACATTGTCGGTATTCACAACGACGAAAGCGTTCACTTCTACGGTCCCTGTCGCGCCAGCGGAATCCCGTCGATTGCCGGGCTTATCTTGCACGACGAAATCCGCTCGGGCAGCATCCGCCACAAACTCGCCTGGGCCTGTCCCGTTCCCGGACTTCAACGCCACGTCCAACCGCCCGCCATCTGGACCGACGGCTGGCTTCCCGGCGGCGTACCCGAAGGCTGCACCATCCAGCTCGACCCCGCGCTGAATCTGGAACGCTTCAACCTGAGTCCCGCCGCCAAAATCGTTGCCCGCACCTTGCAGGAATTCGGCGCCGTCCTTGTCGATTTCGCAGGAAGCGTCACTCTCTACGGAGAATTGCTCGAACCGCACCCCGGCCTCACCTGGAACGATCTATTGTCCGAGAACGAACTCTTCTCCGTCGGCATGGAACACTTCCGCATCCTCAGCACCGGACCGCTCCAGACCAACGGTTCCCATCCCGTCTACCACCAGGGCCAGTCGCGTCTCTTCTACGATTATATCGAAAAACACGGAACCCGCTGTCTCGAAGAACTGGAACCGTGGCGAACCCGGCTGATAAACGCACGTGACCCTGAGGCGATGTAGAACAAGTCAGAAACCTCCGGCAAAAGCGCAGACTTGTCAGAGATTGAACCGCTCAAAGCCGCTTTCCTGAAATTGATTGAACGCGAACAATCCAAGAGCTTTTACACCGATCCGTTGACATGCTCAGAACCAGCGTAACGCTGGACTCAGTAAACTTCGATTCTCGCGCAGCGCGGCGACGCCGAAGAATCGGCTCAACTGCACATCATCTATTTCAACCGCTCCCGGAATTGTCTGACTTCGGGAGTCCTCCAGTAGAACTGGAGGATTACCTTTTGAATTTATTCGGCTTTTTGAGTCAACATCGGAGGCAGTGAAGTGCCGGGGGCGCTACTGGCGAGTCGAACCCACTCATTGAGGGCTTGCTCGCGGGCCTGACCGATCAATTCGGTCTGGAGGTGCTGTTCCATTTGGCTGTAGGTTTTGCGGTCGGGAGCCTGGCGGGCATCGACGACGGCGATCACGCCACCGGCGGCGGTGGGAATGAACGGGCTGGGCTGGCCGGTTTTGAGCCCGGCGGCAATCCGGCGGACGAGGTCGAGCTTCGGATCGGAACCGAGCTTGGAGTCGCCGGGGACAAACGTGGACAGGGTTTCGACGGAAAGCTTGAGTTGGGCGGCAGCAGAGCGGAACGGAACGCCCTTGGCCATCTGGTTGCGGATGACGTCCGCGGCGGCAGCACCGTTTTGCTTGATCAGAGCGAGGGCCTTGCGTTTCTTGATCCGGTCTTCGAGTTGGCTCTTGACCTCGGTGAGCGGGCGGGGCTGGCTGGCGGTGATTTCTTCGAGCTTGAGGACGTAGAAACCGGCAGGAGTATCCACGACGGAACTGGTGGGATGTTCGTTGCTCAAGCTGAAGGCGACGCGGTTGAAGTTGGGGCTGGGCGGCAGGGAAGCAGGGGTTTCGTCGACGGCAAAGGCTGCGGTGGTGGCGACGGTGAGGTTATGGCTCTTGGCCACTTGCGCGAAGTCGCCGCGCTTGGTGCTGCCATCGGGTTCGGGTTCGAGGGCGAGGGCAAATTCGAGGGCTTTTTCGCCAATCTGGCGGCGCGCTTCGTCCTTGTCCTTGGCGGCGGCGGAATCCTTCTTTTCGGCAACAGCGGGGGCGGGATAGAAGATGTAGCTGACGCGACGGCGTTCCTTGGTGCGCAAGGAGGGATCGTGATCGATGAGGTTTTTGTATTCCTGGTCGACTTCCTGCGCGGTGGCGGTAGTCTGGCTCAGGTAGCTGCTGAAGGGCAGGGTGATGGTGCTGACGGTGACCGCGCCGTAGATCTGGTTGAATTGTCCTTCGACGTCCTTCGGGGAAATCTGGATCGGGGAGGCCAGGAGGCGTTCCATCTTTTCAACGGTCAGTTCGTCGCGCAGGGTCTCGGTGAAACGGTTTTCGCTGATGCCCATCATTTGCTGGAAATACTTCAGCATGTTGGCGAAGCGGTCGGGCTGGAACTGGCCGTCCTTTTGCAAGGCGGGCATGGAGCGGATGAAATCAAGCACCTGGGCGTCGTCGACGACAAGGCCGATCTGGCGGGCTTTTTCCAGCAGGAGGAGGCGTTTCCAGGTTTCGGCCTGAACCTGGCGCTGGATTTCGCTGTTGTCGGGAACAGCTTGGCCGTACTGGAGGGTAAGCATGACGTAGACCGAAGTCTGAACCTGGCTGAAACGGTCGCGGGTAACGTCATGACCGTTGATTTTGCCAAAGTGTCCGACAACGGGATTGCGCTCAAAAACCGGGCCGGTGGTGATGAATATAAACGGGACGGAAATCAGGATCAGGACGATGACCAGGAGTGGACGAAGTGAGCGTTGGATAAGATTAATCATAAAATTTGAATAAAAGTTGCGGTAAAAGCTTTTCTACTGTTGACCATGCCTAGTTGTCGCTGCTAAGAGTTTAAATAATCGTGATGGATACTACAGGACATTTACATTTAATCTCGAAATTTGTGATTTGCGCGGGACTGTTGCTTGCCATCTCTCCGTCGTATGGGCAAGACAAAATCGTTCTCAAGGGAGGACAAATTGTCGAAGGCAAGATCCAGGACGTCACGAACGGCAATGCAAATCTCCTGAGTAAGAATAATGTTTTCCCCTATCCGCTGGCCAACGTTGTCTCTGTCCAGATGGCCACTCCGGCCGAATTGGACAAGGTTCGTTCCGGCGAACCAGCGCAGATTGTCAGTACTCTGGAGCCTTTGGTAAAAAAATTCAAGGGTCTTCCCTGCGACTGGGTGACGGAAGCCATGGCCCTGGTCGCTGAAGCCTACGCCACTGAGGGCAAAGACACCGAATCGACCTCCATTTACAGCGAGATGTCGAAGCTTTACCCCGGCAGCCGCTACCAGATCCGCGCCGAGGCCGGTCTGGCCAAAAGCGCCTTGCGCGCCGGCAAGTACGACGACGCCCTGGCCAAAATCACTCCCCTGATCGCCGAAGCCAATAAAAGCTTTTCCCCCTCCGCCGAAGATGGCCGCCTCTACGGAGAAGCCTTCCTGGTGCAGGGCCAGATTTTGGAGAAACAGGGCAAGCCCAAGGAAGCGCTTGAAAGTTATTTGACCGTCGTGACAGTATTCTACCAAAATACCGCCACCGCCAAAACCGCCCGGGAGCTGGCCGATAAGCTCCGCAAAAACAATCCCCAAGTGGTAGTAGATTAGGAAACACACATGATGAAGATGGATCACCGTTGGGCCTGGTTCGCAGGCTTCATTCTCGTAGCAATGCTGCTTTGCAACATCGATATCGCCTCCGCTCAGGAAGCCGCCGCGGGTGCCGCCGCTGCCGGTGGTGAAGCCGCCGCGCATACCGCCAAGGACAAGACCTTCCTCGAAGTCTTCAAGGAAGGTGGCCCGGTCATGGTCTTCCTGGTCATCGCCTCCATCCTCGTCATGACCTTCACCATCGAAGGCTTCTTCAAACTCAACCGACGCAAGCTCGCTCCCCCGGCCCTCGTCGCCCGCCTGCGCGAATCCCTGGCCAGCGGAAATTATCAGGAAGCATGGACCATCTGTCAGGCCAACCGCTGCTTCCTGGCTGCCGTCCTCGGTGCCGCCCTCGAACGCATCGGTCGCGGCAAGGATCAGGCCGACTTCTCCGTCCAGGAATCCTCCCTGCGCGAAGGCACCCTCCTCAAGATGAACATCACCTACCTGTCGGTCATCGGGGTTGTCTCTCCCATGATCGGATTGACCGGAACGGTCATCGGTATGATCAAGGCCTTCTCCACCCTCGGTTCCAGCGGTATCAGCAACACCCAGGGTCTGGCATCGGCCATCGGTGAAGTCTTGGTTTGTACGGCCACCGGTCTGGTCGTCGCCATCCCGGCCTTCATCTTCTTCTACATCCTCAAGGGCATCGCCACCAGTGCCATCCTGGTCGCCGAATCCGAAGTCTACCACCTCCTCGACGACATCCCCTTCGACCAAATTTCCGGTCTGCGCATCGGTGAAAACTTCGGCACAGAGTCCGCCGTTCCTCCTGCCGCTGCGGGCGCACCCGCCGCCGTCTCCCAGAAGGTCTCCCGCGCCATGACCACCAATTGTCCCCAGTGCAACGCCGCCATCACCCCCGGCACCAATCCCTGCCCCAATTGCGGCACCGTTCTGGAATGGGATAATTAACCGGGCGCTGCGCCCCGCTCTCCATGAAGAGAAAAAATCGTTTCAAAAATCAGGAAGCCGAGGGCGAGCCGGAGTTTCAAGTCGCCCCCATGGCCGACGTCCTGTTCGTCCTCCTGATCTTCTTCATCAGCATCACCTCCACCGAAGTGTTGCGCAAAGAAGCCGGGCTCGAACTGCCCAACGCCCAAAAAGGCACCGAAGGCAAGAAAAACGCCGGACAGGTCGTCATCAACCTCCTCTGGTTCCCTGGCAACCGCAGCAGCATCATCAAGATCGATTCCCAGAAATTCTACGATCCCTCCTCCATCATCCCCCTCCTCCAGGAGCGCATCGCATCCAATCCACTCACCCGAGTACTGGTTCGCGCCGATAAGGATGTGGAGTATAGTTATGTAGCCGATATCATGCGTGCCTGCGCCGCCGCCAATATCGGCAATGTCACCTTTGCCGTCCTCACCGGCGGCGAAAGCGAAGGCGCCAAACCCGGAGGTTCCTGATATGAGTGGTGGTGGAGGTGGAGACGAAGGCGAATTCGGACTACAGATCGCCCCCTTGCTGGACGTCCTGTTCGTCCTCCTGTTATTTTTCATGGTCTCGGCTGGCTCCCAACAACGCGAAGGCGAGCTCGGCATCCGTCTGCCCAGCAACAGCTCCGGCCAGTCCTATGACACGATCCAGACCCCGATCATTCTCGACATCACCCCTGATGGCCTCGTCAAATACAACGGCACCCCCGTCGACACCACTGCCAGCAAGGAAATGCCAGACCTGACCGCCAAGCTCAAAACCGTCATCGACAAATTCGGCGACAAGCAGCCCGTCATCATCATTCCCTCCAAGCAAACCCGCCAGGGCCGCGTCATCGACGTTCTCAATACCTGCAGCGCCGCCAAGGTCAAAAGCGTCGCCTTCGGCGCCTCCAACAACTAATTCCAACTCGCCCCTTTATTCGAACCTCCGTCTAACCCTTCAAGCCATTCCCAGCCATGCACGCCCCACGCAAAACCTCCTTTGCCGAAAAGATCATGCGGCAACGCTACTTCTTTTTCGCCGTGCTGCTTCACGTCGTGGTGTTCCTCATGCTCAGCACCGTCGTCCTCTTCAAGGCCGTCACCGCCCGCGAAGACTTCGAATCCGCCTACGTCGCCGGCGATCCCGGCGGCGGTGAAGCCCCGCCACCACCACCCCCGGCCTCCACTTCCGAAACCGTTCCGGTTCCCACACAGAACACCGCCATGGCCTCCAACAATGAGGTCTTCAACGTCGATACCCCCACCCCGGACGCCCCACCCATTCCCGTTCCCAACATCCAGGCTCCCACACCCACCGTTGACAAAAGCATCGCCAGCGCCTCGGCCCCCAAGGCCATCGACAAGGCCGCCTCCTTCAACGCCCGCGCCGACGGCATCCGCAACATGATGAAAGGCTGGGGCCGCGGCGGCAGCGGCGGTGGCAGCGGCAACGGAAAAGGCTTTGGCAACGGCGGTCGCAACACCGTCGCCGAATTCAAATGCTACATCGCCCAATACGCCCAGGGCGACTGGAGCACCACCCTCGAAATCGTCGACGGAAAAATCAAGCGCGGCAGCCTCATCAACCTCCTCTACTCCGTGCAGGAAAACAGCCGTGGCAAAATCCGCGCCAACGTCGTTCCCGTCCCTCTCAAACTCTCCAGTTCCGAGATTTTCGACATCAAGCCTCCCTTCATCTTCTTCACCGGCCACAAGGACTTCGTCCTCACCGATACCGAAATCCAGAACCTCCGCAAATACCTCATCCAGGGTGGAGCCATCTGGGGCGACAACGGACTAGCCGGGCGTGGCTCCCGCTTCGACGTTGCCTTCCGCCGCGAAATGAAACGCGTCCTGCCCAGCGAAGACCAGCAATTCTACCCCCTGCCCGACGACCACCCCATCTTCACCAAATCCTTCAACGACCTCAAGGGAGTTCCCCCCGGAATGAACTACTACCAGGAACCCATCGAAGGCATCAACATGGACGACTGCCTCGCCGTCGTCTACACCCTCAACGACTACAGCGACATGTACCGCATGGCCTTCAAACCCAACACCATTGAGCCAGACCTGCAGGATGCCCCCGACAAGGCCCGCGTCACCCCCTGGAACATCTGGATATACCACGACGTCTATTACCGCAACTTTACCCCCGAGGGCTGCAAAGCCTCCTTCGACCTCGGACTCAACATCATCGTTCACCTCCTGACACGCTTTGACGACAAACTCCTGCTGGCCCCCTGAGCCGCACCAGCCGTCTCCGCCTCAAACCGTTCCCCTCAAGATCACCGAGAAAACATGAATTTGTCACTCCCCCTCCCGCCATCCACCAGGATCCTCGCCACACTGGCCGCCATCACCCTCCTCCTTGCGGCACCGGGACGCCTCACCGCCCAAACCGCCACCACAACCGCCTCCGGCGACCTCCTCAAGGGAGCAGGCGCCTTCGAAAAATCCTACACCGCCACCACCCCCTGGGGCGGCGTCGACAGCGGTGAATACCTTCGCTGCACCCAACAGGAAGCCCCCATCGTCCTCCCCAACGGCGAAGTCGACAACGTCTCCATGCCCACCTCCGTCGCCGTTGCCGACATGAACAACGACAAACTGCCCGACCTCGTCGTTGCCGACCCCGCCGGATTCCTCTGGGTCTTCCTCAACAGCGGCACCCCCACTGAACCCAAATTCACCAGCGGCGACATCATACCCATCTGGATTCCCCCCTTCCTCATCCCAAGCAGCAGCCGCACCAAAGACGCCATCGCCGTCAACAAAATCACCGTCACCGACTTCAACGACGACGGCCGTCCCGACCTCGTCATCGGCACCTTCCAGGGCGAACTCTACTTCCTGCCCAACATCGGCAGCCCCAGCGTGCCCCAATTCAGAC
>DBTH01000025.1:0-7414 GCA_002306945.1 Methylacidiphilaceae bacterium UBA1321
ATCATTTCCTTAAGCAGGAGGTTTGGAGGACAGAGTCCTCCATTCTCTGTGCACAATACTTTAAAATTCTGCTGAAAGAGAAATAGCGGTTGATTGATTAGAAAATCAACGTAAGTTTTATAAAAATTAATGATCTGAAACTTATGCGAAAAAATCCCAAGACTGTTGCCAGCCCGAAATCGATCCGATCTGACGCCGCCCCCAAATCCATTGTCGTGAGGCCTCATGCTCCCCGGACACGTGGTGTTCCGCATGAATGGGAGGGAATCTGGAAGCTGACAGCGAGTCGTCTGGGTCATGGACGCCAACTTCATCCGGCGTATCAACCGTCTTCGGCTTCCACTCCGCGTTCGATTCAAAGCGCGTTGGAAACGCTGACCTCTTCGGCTTGGGAACGCGGCTCGCAATGCGAACTGGCCGCTTCGACCGAGTGGCATTTCTGATGCGATGATTGGAAGAAATATGCGGGCTAGCGGGGAACCCAGGTCGTCACGCATTCGATCTGGCTGGTGCGGGGGAAGAGATCGATGGGTTGAACCGAGAGTAAATTGTAGTGCGGCAGGAGCTTTTGCGCATCGCGGGCGAGGGTCGGTGGATGGCAGGAGACGTAGGTGAGGTGCGAGGGGCGCAATTCGATCAGATTACGGGCGAGCGAGGCGTTGAGTCCTTCGCGTGGGGGGTCGAGGAGGAGTGCGGTTTGGCTGAGATTATTTTCCCGCAGGATCGCTTCGAGTTCGTTTTCGACGGCGCCTTCGATGAGGGCGAGGTTTTTGGCCTTGATCCGGTGGGCGTCGCGCAGGGAGCGGCTGTCTTGTTCGATGCCGATGACGCGGTTGAATTTCCCGATCAATTCCGTGGTGAAGAATCCACCGCCGCAGTAGGCGTCGATGGCGAGATCCATGCTGGAGGGGAATGTCGCGGAGACCGTGTCGCGCAAGGTGTCGAGCAAGCGGTGGTTGACCTGGTAGAAGGCGCTCGGGGGGATGTTGGGATGGCGCAGGGAGTAGTGGCCGTCGCGGGGATGGCTGGCGCGGAGCCGGGTCAGCGCGTCGTTGACTTCGGGGAGGGCGAGCAGGCAACTGTCGATGTCGATAATGTCGCGGGCGTTGACGCCGTGGAATCCGGTGGCGTGATCCTGGGTGTGGACGGTGATGCGGTTGCGGTAGTGGTACGGTTCGGGACTGGAAAGGATCGGATGGATCGGCGGGTCGGGAAGTTTGGCGATGCGCTGGAAGGCGTCGCGGATCTGTGTTTCCTTGGCGCTGAGTTCGGCTTCGTAGGTGAGGTGCTGGTATTGGCAGCCGCCGCATTTCAGGAAAAAGGAACAGGGTGGTTCGGCGCGTTGGGGAGAGGGAGCGACGATGGAGTCGATCCGGGCGCGAGCCATGCGGGTGTTTTTGTCGGTGACGATGGCTTCGACGGTGTCGCCTGGCGCTGCGAAGGGAACGAAATAGACGAGTCCGTCGAGGCGGGCGATGCCGTCACCTCCAAAGGCGAGCGTATCGATCCGCAGGGTGATGCGGTCTCCAACTTGAACTGGCACGATTATTCCGTCTTGATACTGACTGGGATTAATACCAGTTTGTGAGATCCGACGGCGGATATTCGTTCACAACCCCGGCGTCGTAAGACTTGAGCTTGAGGGATTGGTAGGGAGGAAAGGGGGAGGTGATGACTTCGTAGATGCCCATGCCGATGTCCATGATCATGCGGGAGGGACCTTGGACGACCATACCTTTGAAGAAACCGGCGGTCGGGCCTTCTTCCTCAAGAACGGAGTAGTGGGAATCCAGGATTTCGGCGGGAGCCATGGCGATATTGGCCAAGCCGCGTCCAGCTTTGTCGTAGAAGTTCTCGCTTTTCGGCATGGTCAGATCGGCCTGCGCGATAGTCAGGGACACAGTGAGCGCCAAGAGGGGAAGCAGCGGTTTCATAACAATTACTCTAATTAAACCATTTTAGGTAAAAAGCAATCAGTTTCTGGACAAAATCAAGGCTTTCTTGGCCGTCTGCGTTGTTGAGCAGGGATGGGCGCGGCACGCCAGTCAAACGGCGGTGAAGAGCGCCAGAGAGGCGGTGTAGCCGTGGATGAAGTTCTGCTTGGAGATGGGGCCGATTTCCCCGTTGGCGAAAAATCCGGCCAGCGGGAGGCTGGGGAAGTATTCGTTGACGAGGTGGGCGTCGTGGTTGGCGACGGAGAAGAGTTCGCGGCCGCGGCCGTTGCAATTGCAGAGGAGTCCGGCGAAGGGGTGTATTTTTTTCTTTTTGGAGGCGGAATTGAGCAGGGTGGTGAGATCGCGAGTGGCGGCATCGGCGTCGCGGAGATGGTATTGCATCGTCTGGCCGATGCGGGGCATGGCGTTGATGGCGACGGCACCGCTGGAGGGATCGGCATCGAGGATGTTGCGGACGAGGAAATCGCCCTGTTTGAAGTCGTCGACGTATTCGTTCATGGCGAGCCCGGCGAAGAGATGGCCGCGGGCGTGTTCGCGTTCCTGGTCGGGCAGTGCGAGGTAGGCGTCGTTGAGGACTTCGAAGGCTGGTTTGTAGCCAATGGTGAGCAGGACGTTGTGCTGGGCCTGGGTGACGGTGTAGGGTTCGCCGATGGGTTTGCAGCCCTGGCTGACGATGGTGTCGATGCGGATGTTGCCGGTGAGGGCGATGGCGACGCCGCTGTCGATGCGGTGATCGTTGAGAAAGACCCACGATTCGGGGGTGTTGACGGGGCCGCTGGCCAACCCGCCGAGGCAGGGAATGCCGGGGTAGATTTTGTTCCAGGTCTTGAGCCAGGTATCGACCTGGCAGGTGAAGGGATCGGCAAAGACGAGCCAGGCTTTGACTTGTTTGGGAGTCAGTCCGGTCTTGTCGAGCCAGTAATCGGCGCCGGTGGCCTCTTCGATCATGGTCTGGTCGAAGAGGAAGGGATGGGCCTTGCAGCCGGGCATGGAGAGATAGAGGAGGGAGAAGCCGGACTGGCCTTCGCGTTCCTCGTCGATGCCGATAACGCCTTGTCCGCTGCAACCGGCCAGGAGCGGGACGTGGCCGTGGAGACGGATGATTTCGAGCAGGTCGTCGAGGTGTTCGATGTAGTCGGGCGTGACAAAGAGGATGCCGAGAGTGGGATCCTGGCCGAGTTCCTCGCGCAGGGCGATGGCCGTGCTGCGGGCGTGCTCTTCGGAGAAGCGCCCACAGTAGAGTTTTGATGCGGCCTTGGGTGTCATGAAATTATCTTCGTAGCGGAAGCCCCAAAAGTCAACGGCAGGCTCAATCGATACCGTTTTTTTCGAAGTCGTTTTTCCACAATTCCAGGGCGAGGCGGAAGCTTTCGGGCATGAGAGTGTAGCCGACGTGTCCTTGCTTGAAACAGTGGTAATGGGAGCCGGGCCAGAGTTTGCGCAACTGGGCGATTTGTTCCGGCGGGGCGATGCGGTCGTATTCGCCAGCCAGCAGGAGGATGTTGTTGCCGTCGGTGAGTGGACGTTGATGGCTTGGGCAACAAAGGCGCAGATGCGGCAGTAAGTCTTCGCGGCGGATGCCGTACTTGCGCATGTGGGAGCGGACGGTGACCGAGGCGGGCGATTCCCAGATGGCGGTGTCGACGTTGAGGATTGGTTCGACCAGGATGAGCCGCTGGAGGAGGGGATCGACGCAGGCGGTTTGCGCCATGATCCAACCACCGTAACTGGTGCCCCACGCGCCGAAGAGTTTGCCGCCGAGTTGGCGCAGGGTTTGAAGCAGGAGGCGCGTTTCGACGACGGCCTGGCGGATGCCTTCGGCGGTGCGGATCGGGTGGGCGCTGACGGCGAATTCTCCCGTCAAGTGATGCTTGAGCCGCCGGGAATAGTGGTAGGGCAGGTGCATGAACACGGCGTTCCAGCCGCAGGCGTTGAGACGGTGTGCCCACATGCGGTAGCCGATATCGCTGACCGACATCAGGCCGTGGGCGATGATCATGGTGGGTGCCGACCAACCTTTTTTTGAGGGGAATAGGTCGAAGGCGGCGGTGTTGTTCTCGTCGAATTCGCTCGGGATGGGGCTGCGGAAACGCCAGGGGCCTTCGTTGGGCCAGGCGGGCAATTCCGGTTTTTGCGGCAGGGCGTAATATTCCGAAGCGGGGCGGGTGGCCCAATGCGCGGCGTAGGTGCGCCAACGCGCCAGCAGGTCGCCCGGCAAGCGGTGTCGACGGGCGATGGCGTTGACAAAACCGAAGCTGACCGCGTCGATAAGACCCGCGCGCCAGCGGTCGATTTTTTCAAGTAAAGGAGATGTGGATTGATTCATGGGCGCCAAGCGATAATTTTCCAGTTGTAGCAGGTCGGACAAAAAAGTCATCATCGGGCAAGGCGAATTAAAAAATTCATGAAGCACTGGACATTATTAGAGAAGGCGTTGTTTGTGGGATTTGTCGCTACGCTGGCCTACGTCCTGGGCGGCATCGTCGAGCTCCAACTCGGCAAGCGCCTGATTCCGTTGCGGTGGGCCGATGCGCTGCTGTTGCTACTGGTTGTCACGCATACCCACGTTCTGCTTTGCCGCCAGTGGGACATGGTACAGGCGCGGCGCTGGTCGTTGCGGGTTCTGGCGGTGCTGGTGGCGGTGTTGCTGACGGGGACGTTGACGGGGCAGCCGTTCGGACAATTTTATTACACGCCGAATTTCGGCCGGGTGATCGGCAATATCATGCCCTTGGCCGCGCCGTTCCTGTGGTATGTGATCATCACGGGATTTCTGGTTGTCATGCGCGGATTCATGCCTTCGATCAGCGCCAGGCAGGAGGCGTTTGCTGTGGCGACTTCGGTGACGATCTTCGACTGGTTGTTGGAGCCCTACACGGTGTGGGTCAAGGGCTATTGGATCTGGCGCACGAACGAGGTTCCGTTGCAAAATTACATCACGTGGTGGTCGATCACTTATTTGCTGGTTCGGTTGCTGGCCCCTTCGGTGGGGCTGCGCTGGCGCTGGGAATGGCGCACAGGTTTTTTCCTGGCAGGATTTCTCGCCATTGTCGCCCTGTCGCGTTATCACCTCGGTTTGTGACGGCAAACCCGGCAGGATATTTTGTGATGTTTATCTGCATTTTTGTGATATTCCGGGTTTGAGAAAGGCTATTGCGTGGTGTTTGGGAAAAGCGTTTGATATAGCCGAAAGAGCAAATCCAATTTCAGGAAGTTCACAATCTGTCTAAAAATATGAGCGCATCCATCACCTACCTCCCCGAATCCGGGACCTTTTTCCTTCAATCGCAAAACACGGCCTACGCTTTTCGCGTGATCGATTACGGTTACGTCGAGCATCTCTATTGGGGGCCAGCCATCGAACCGCAAGCCCTGGGTCAATTCCAGGCCTGGCGTGACCGTGCTTTCAGCCCGAACCCGGTTCCCTCCGACCGCAGGATCAGTCTCGACTGGCTGGCGCAGGAGTTTCCCGCCAACGGCAATACCGATTATCGCAGCCCTGCCGTGGAGCTTTTTCAACCGGCGGACGGATCGCCGATTTGTGATTTCCGCTATAAATCGCACCGGATTGAAAAAGGCAAACCCTCGCTGGAAGGACTGCCTGCGACCTTTGCGGGCGCTAACGATGCGACCACGCTTATCCTCGAATTGGAGGACGAAAAACTCGCTCTGAAAGCGGAATTGCTCTACACGGTTTTCAGTGATTATCCCGTCATCACCCGCTCAGCGCGGTTGAGCAATTCCGGCAAGGACACCGTGCAGGTGCGACGATTGCTTTCGGCCTCGGTCGATTTTTCGTCGAACTACGCCGATTATCAATTGATCCAACTCAGCGGCGCGTGGGCGCGAGAACGCGATTTGATCGCCTCGCCGTTGCGGCCCGGCATTCAGTCGCTCGACAGCAAGCGCGGGGCCAGCAGTCACCAGCAACATCCCTTCATCGCGCTGGCCGAACTCGGAGCCGACGAGGAACACGGACAGGTGTTCGGATTCAATCTCGTCTACAGCGGTAATTTCCTCGCCAGCGTCGAACTGGATTCCCACAAGATCGCTCGTGCCCAGATTGGACTCAATCCGCATTCGTTTTGCTGGAAACTGGCTCCGGGCCAGTCGTTCCAGTCTCCCGAAGCGGTATTGGTCTTCTCTCCGAATGGACTGGGAGAGATGTCTCGCTCGCTACATCGCTTTTACCGCGGTCATCTCATCAATCCGCAGTGGGCCAACAAACCGCGTCCGATCCTGGTCAATAACTGGGAGGCGACCTATTTCGATTTCAATGCCGACAAGCTCGAAAAAATTGCGAAGGCAGGAGCCGGGATCGGTCTGGAACTTTTTGTTCTCGACGACGGCTGGTTTGGAAAACGCAACGACGACACGACTTCGCTTGGCGACTGGGTGGTCGATCGCAATAAACTTCCCGGCGGCCTCGAAGATCTCGTGGCGCGCATCAACGGCCAGGGATTGCAATTCGGCCTCTGGTTCGAACCCGAGATGATTTCCCGCGAGAGCGATCTCTACCGCGCCCATCCCGACTGGTGCCTGCACGTGCCGGGCCGGGTTCGTTCCGAAGGCCGCACGCAGTTGATTCTCGATTTCTCCCGGCGCGAAGTGCGCGAGGAGATCGAACGTCAGATGTCGGCCATCCTGCGTTCCGCGCCGATCACCTACGTGAAGTGGGACATGAACCGTCACATGACCGAGGTCGGTTCGGCGGCGTTGCCAGCCGATCAACAGGGCGAGACGGCGCACCGTTACATGCTCGGCTTGTATGAAACGATGGCCTATTTCGTTCGCGAATTTCCCAATGTCCTTTTCGAGGGTTGCTCGGGTGGCGGCGGACGTTTCGATCCCGGCATTCTCTATTACATGCCGCAAATCTGGACCAGCGACGATTCCGACGCCATTGCGCGCCTGCGCATTCAATACGGCACGAGTCTCGTCTATCCCCTCAGTGCGATCTCGGCCCACGTCTCCGTGGTGCCCAATCACCAGATCGGTCGCGTCACGCCGTTTGCCACGCGCGGCGATGTGGCGATGACCGGAACATTCGGTTACGAACTTGACCTCGGCGCGCTCAGCCCTGAGGACAAACAAACAGCCGTCGAACAAGTCGTCTTCTACAAGAAAGTCCGCGGACTGCTCACTTCGGGCGATCTTTACCGCCTCAAGAGTCCCTTCACCTCGCAGGAATCGGCCTGGATCGTCGTTTCGCCCGACAAGAAGGAAGCGCTTGCGACGCATGTGACTATTCTAGCGGAACCAAATCCACCTGTGACCTATCTGCGCCTGCGCGGTTTGGCCCCGGAGAGGAAATACCGCGTCGAAGGAACTGATGAGATTTATTGCGGCGACGCGCTCATGCAAATCGGTTTGCTCCTCGCGCAGCCGAAGGGCGACTTCGTCAGCGTGAAATGGCATCTCGTTGCTGTCGATTAGAGAATGGAGGGCTCTGTCCTCCA
>DBTH01000025.1:7682-10082 GCA_002306945.1 Methylacidiphilaceae bacterium UBA1321
TCCTGCTTAAGGAAATGATTTCCTTGAGAACGGTGATTCCAGCACACTCCAGAGCATAAGTCATTGATTTTCAAAGCAGGCATTTTGACTGATTCTCACGGAAAAGGCTGGAATCGCTAAAAATCTTTCAGATTTTTGAGGCGATCTGAATCCGAAGATACCTTATCTGTGCGGGTGCGGAGTTTTGCAGAGGTCAGTTAAGCCGCTTGGAATGTTTTGTGCGCTACATAGCGGAAGCTTTGTGGGGGAACAATGCCCATACGGCTTCGAAGCGTTTGTAGTCCCACCGGCTTTTTGAATACGTGGGGATCTTCGATGTGGATGGCAACAGCCATATCTGTGCCTTCGAAGTACAGATCGAATTCCTTTTTACTTAGTCCGGTTTTATGACTTACTCGAAGCCATAGCTGATTAGGTGTACCCGTTTCGATTTCTGTGATTCTGGCACTTCCAGTCAATTGCATTCTGGGAGAAGAAACATAAATCATCATGTCGTCCCCTTTAGAAACTCTTGGTTCTTTTCGACGAAGTTCTACTGTTTTCGTCCCTTGAAAAATCATGTCTGCATATCGCGGCTTGATCGAAATAAGCAAAGCGATTTTTTCCTGTGCCATAAGCGAAGCTATCTGTTTATAGTCCCATTCCTCTACGGTAAAGACGCAAAAAATCAGTGTGGTTGATTTTGACGGGCCAAGCAGGAGGTTCTTTTGTGATAACCCTTACTTCCTCCAAAGGTACGGGGTGTTTGAAATTCTCCGTATGGCAGAAACGGAGAACGGTAAGTTTGTCCTTTTCGACGTCTTTCACCATCCGCTTAATCTCAGACCATTCAAAAACTCCGTATCGCTTGTATCGTTTGAATACCTGTTTTGCGACGTCTCGTTCACAGCCGATAAGAAAAGAACACGCTCGGATCGCCATTGTGCCGGAATAGCCCTCTCCTTGAGAAACGTACCACAGTATCCGCCCTGGGGCATCGGGTGCGTTCCGGCTGCCGCTATAATACACGCACTCGTCCTGAAGGAGCGTATCGGAGATAATTCGGATCAGTTGATTACCAGCCAGCTCATGGTCAAATAAATCGGCCGCAAAAATGGGGCGAATTGGGACGATATAAACCGATTCGGCTACATCAGCTATCTTGATGGGCCAAATCCGTGCCTCCTTCTTCTCGGGTTCAATTGGCAGGGTGCCGCATATTGCGCTGACTTGCTCCTGTGAAAATATGCCGTTTGCGCAAACACGAGAAAGTTCCCCTGAAGTCAATTGATCAAAGCCGAGATAAAGTAATGCCTGAAGAAAACAGTCCGGCATCAAAGGATCGGCGGTTTTAAGAATTTCACTTCCGACGGCGGCGGCCTCAGTTATCAATTTGTGAACGACATAGCGGGCAAGAGTTTGGTCGTTTCGTGTTCCTGCAAATCGCGCCAAGTTAATGGTTATGATTGGCCCATCGACCATTTCCTCGGCAATCAAGGCCAAGAGTTGCCCCTCCCCGTCAGACACAACGCGGACGCGATTGTATCGAGCATTGGCCATAATTCTGCGAATTTCGGCTTTGAGCCGGGTTGGCGATTCCCCGGCGTGAGTGACAGCAAGGGAATCCGCTTTAGCAAGCCAAGCTTCGTCTACGGATAAAAATTGCAGGCCACAACCTTGGATGTCTTCTGGTCGATAAACCTCGGACCTCTCAAGTTCATCGATACGGCGAGCAAATTCCGCCGGAGATAATATTTGAAGACCTAAACGAGAAACCTCTTCGCGGAAATCCAGCAAAGGCCCATCTCTCGTTACAAAATGGGGGATTTTGCCAGCCAAGGTCCACGCCAAATGTCTGTAATCACTCTCCGTCTGCTCGTCTTTAGCTTTGGGAAGTATCGCTTCAATTTTACCCAGGGCGTTACGGAACAAATCGACGGATGCACGAGCTTCGAAAAAGCGACCCGATTGACCTCGACGCCTCTCGCGACGGTCAATGTCTGAATCTCTATGCATGTCATGGTGAATCTCCTGCGTGACCAGAAGAGTTATGGAATCTTCAATCCATTCCTCATTAAGTCGCCGTGATTCCTCTCCCTTGGGATCACTCTCGTCATCAACCAAGTCATAGAATACGCAAGTGTCGATTACGGCTTCTACCCGCTCGTCTCTTGCTGCGGAAAAGAGATCTTCATGCCCGTTGTCACGCATCCAAAAAACAAGCGTTGCACCGTCCTGTCCACGGCCTTTTCGATAGTGACGCGGAGCAAAACCTAATCGTCCCCAAAATTTATCGAGGCCGTAGTCATGTCGACAGGATAATCCAATATTTAAAGCGTCCGGGTGTCTTGCACTTACCGCTTCGGCCAAGGAAATAGCTATCCCGTTGTTTCGCGTTGGGGAGACTTTTAATTCCGTTAA
>DBTH01000156.1:0-250 GCA_002306945.1 Methylacidiphilaceae bacterium UBA1321
GAAATATGTATACCCGCAGCTAAAGCCTCGCCCGCGTCGTTATCGACGGCCGGCTCAAAGCCACCAGCGTCCGCGCCCTCATCCCCGGCAAGATCCCCCGCCACAGCGCCGACGCCGTCGTCCTCGGCACCGGCGGTTACGGCAATGTCTTCTACCTCTCGACCAACGCACAGGGCTGTAACGTCACGGCCATTTGGCGCGCGGCCCGCAAGGGTGCGTACTTCGCCAATCCCTGCTACACCCAGATTCA
>DBTH01000156.1:542-2554 GCA_002306945.1 Methylacidiphilaceae bacterium UBA1321
AGTCCAAGCTGACCCTCATGTCCGAATCGCTCCGTAACGACGGTCGCGTCTGGGTTCCGAAGAAGAAGGAAGATTGCGGCAAGAAACCGAGCACCATCCCGGAAGACGCCCGCGACTATTACCTCGAACGCAAATACCCGAGCTTCGGCAACCTCGCCCCGCGCGATATTTCCTCCCGTTCGGCCAAGGAAGTCTGCGACGAAGGTCGCGGCGTGGGTCCCGGCGGTCGCGGTGTTTACCTCGACTTCGCCGACTCCATCAAGCGCCTCGGTCGCAAGACCATTGAGGATCGTTACGGCAATCTTTTCCAGATGTACGAAAAGATCACCGGCGAAAACGCCTACGAAGAACCGATGCGCATTTATCCCGCGCCTCACTACACCATGGGCGGCCTCTGGGTTGACTACAACCTCATGAGCAACCTCCCCGGTCTGTTCGTCATCGGCGAAGCCAACTTCTCCGACCACGGAGCCAACCGCCTCGGCGCCAGCGCGCTGATGCAGGGCTTGGCGGACGGTTACTTTGTCCTGCCCTACACCATTGGCAATTACCTGGCCCGGCAGAAGGAAAAGGCCCCCTCGACCGATCACCCCGAATTCGTCAAAGTGGAACAGGAAGTCACCGAACGCATCAACAAGCTCCTTTCGATCAAGGGCAAGCGTTCCCCGAATTCCTTCCATCACGAACTCGGCACCCTCATGTGGGAAAAGGTCGGCATGGCCCGCAATGAAAAGGGCCTCAAGGAAACCCTCGCCAGGATCCCGCAGATCCGCGAGGAATTCTGGAAGAACCTCAACGTCCTCGGCGACAAGGAAGACTTCAACAACGCCCTCGAACGCGCGGGCCGCGTGGCTGACTTCCTCGAATTTGCCGAACTCATGGCCCTTGACGCTCTCGAGCGCAAGGAATCCTGCGGCGGTCACTTCCGCGAGGAATACCAGATGCCCGACGGCGAAGCCAAGCGCGATGACGAAAACTTCGCCTATGTCGCCGCCTGGGAATTCAAAGGCGTCGGCCAGCCCCCGGTTCTCCATAAGGAACCGCTCGTATACGAAGAAGTCCACATGTCTACCCGGAGTTACAAATAATGAGCGCTACATCCCTGACCTTCAATATCCGTGTCTGGCGTCAAAAGAACAACCAGACACCCGGCAAACTTGTCGAATACAAGCTCGACGGCATCAGCCCCGACACGTCGTTCCTCGAAATGCTCGACATTCTCAACGAACGCCTCTACTCGAGGGGCGAAGAGCCGATCGCTTTTGATCACGACTGTCGCGAAGGCATTTGCGGTATGTGCTCGCTCAACGTCAACGGCATCCCCCACGGACCGGACAAGGAAGTCACCATCTGCCAGACCCACATGCGTCTGTTCAAGGATGGCCAGACCATCACCATCGAACCCTGGCGTTCGACGGCCTTCCCGGTCATCAAGGACTGCGTCGTCGACCGTAGCGCCTTCGACCGCATCATTCAGGCGGGTGGCTTCATTTCGGTCAACACCGGAGGAACCCCTGATGCCAACGCGATCCCGATCTCCAAGAAGGTCGCCGATCTCTCCATGGATGCCGCCGCCTGCATCGGTTGCGGCGCCTGTGTGGCCGCCTGTAAGAATTCCTCCGCCATGCTCTTCGTCTCCGCGAAAGCCGCGCAACTCAACCTCCTGCCCCAGGGCAAGGTGGAAAAGGATCAGCGCGTCATCCGCATGGTCGAACAGATGGACAAGGAAGGCTTCGGCGCTTGCACCAACACCAACTCCTGCGAAGCCGTTTGCCCGAAGGGCATCTCGGCCTCCTTCATTGCCAAACTCAACCGCGATTACGCGTGGGCGATGATCAAGGGAGCCGGTGCCACGGCCGGAAAGTAAAATCGTTCCGTAGTTCACCTACAAAAAGCCCGGTCTGTAAAGACCGGGCTTTTTTGTTGCGGTTGACTGGAACGTTAGAGCATTTCAAAGTATCATGCACAGAGAATGGAGGACTCCGTCCTCCAAACCTCCTGCTTAAGGAAAT
>DBTH01000161.1 GCA_002306945.1 Methylacidiphilaceae bacterium UBA1321
TGGAGGATTACCTTTTGGATTTAAGAAATTTTTAAATACAATGGATTTTTATCAGGAACTCAAAAAATCAAGGGACAGCAACAAGTTTCCAATTTTTCAGCGAATGACGAGAAGAACGCACGAGGTTTTCGCAGCCAATGTTCCCTATCGAAATCTAACATCCCAGCTTTCTTGATTTCCTGAGTTCCTGATAAACCTTTCCCTAATTCCTTAAATTCCGTTAATTCCGTCTAAAAAGCCTTTTGTCTTTCCACGTTCACAGCGGAATAATCTCCCCCACGAACGGTTTACCCTCGCGCGAGACCAGCATTCCCACACTCGGCGCCGCGCCATGATTCGGCTTGCTCACCGTCCCCGGATTGAACCAGCGGACGCCCTCCTCGACCTCGTTGCAAGGCCGATGGGTGTGACCAAAGACAATCCAGTTTGTGCCGACCGGCCATGCACGCGGTGGAATATGAACCAGATGAAACTTTTCCCCGCCGCGCTCCAGATTGCGCGACACGGGATAATCGAGAGTGAAATCGTTATTGCCGAGCACGACAATCACTCGTTGTGAAATCGCCCGCAACTCGTCCACGATCGTCTCCTCACACACATCGCCGAGGTGCCAAATCTCATCCACTCCCGCAAACAATTCTCCGATTCGCGGGTTCCAATGATTGTGCGTATCGGCCAAAAGTCCGATTTTGTAGAGCGCCGGAACGGATGGTTTTGCGACTCCCATGATGTTCTAAGCTTGACAGAAGCGGTCAATCTCGCAACAAAAAGACCATGGGTCAACAATCTAATAAAGTTCAAAAACGTCGTCGTCGTCTCTCTTACCTCAAACGTAAAAAGGAAGCCAAAAAGACAACGAAGAGCTGAACTGTCAATCAGTCGGCCCTTTCGACCTGAATCGTATCCGCTCCCATTACGCAAAATTATGCCGGAGCTACCCAAATACCTTTTGGTCGACGGCCACAGCGTTATTTATGCCTGGCCGGAATTGAGAAGTCTCCATTTCTCCAGACCGGTTCAGGCACGACGCCAACTCATCACCCTGCTTCAACAGTTGCAGGATAGCTCAGACTGGCGCATTACCGTGGTGTTTGATGGCAAATTCGGAATCACTCCCGTCCGGCGCGAAAACGAACTGGTCATCGTCTACTCCACAATCGACGAAACCGCTGATAGCATTATTGAGCGCATGTGCTCCCGCCCCGAACTCGCCCCGCTCATTCTAGTCGTAACCGCCGACGAGGCGGAACGCCGCACCGTCGAATCCCTCGGAGCCAATTGCTCCTCTCCCAACTGGCTCGAAGACGAACTCTCTTCCCAGCGTCTCTCTCTCGATGATTCACTCAAACGCATCCATCGCGGCGCGAAGTGGTAGGGAGTGAATAATTACTTTTTTTAATAGTCCTCGCTACTTTGAATTTACATTTTTTATAAGGCAATTATTATAATGGTTATTGACAGTCGCTTTGAAAATAATCTAATTTGGCTAAGTCATTATAGTTCAACATAAATACTGGAGTTTCTAATGTCTGGTGCTTTAAAAGCATTGCTCGGTTTAGCTATTGTTGGTGCGATCACCGCAGCGGTCTTCTCTTTCCTCATCGTTGCCAAGAAGAACGATCTCACGACTCAAATCACTGCCAAGACTACTGAAGTCCAGAGCAAAGAGACTCAGATCAAGAAGATCCAGACGGATCTGAAGGCCAAGGAAGACGAAGTCGCCGAAAAGGACAAGGCTGTCACCGAAGCCAAGAGCGAAGTCAGCTCTCTGAAGGTCAAGGCTGACGACGCTGAAAAGAAAGCCACCGCTCTCCAGGCCAGCGTCACCGAAGCCGCCAGCAAGGTCAAGGAAGCCGAAGCCAAGGTCGAACAGATCAATAGCGCCCTCGCCGGTAAAACCCCCGAGCAATACAAGGCCGATGTCGCCAAGGCCCAGGAAGAACTCAATGCCGTTCGCGCCGAACAACGCATTCTTCAAGACCAGCTTCAAGCCTCCAAGACAGAAGTCGACCGCCTCAACGGCCTTGTCCACAACATAGGCGACGGCAAGCTACCTCCCGGCATCACCGGCAAGATCGAAACAGTTAACCGCACCTGGAATTTCGTCGTCCTCAACGTAGGCGACAAGGATAACGTTACGCGCAACGGCGTACTGATCGTCTACCGCGGCAATGATTACATCGGCAAGGTCAAAGTCGTCTCAACCGAAGCCCACACCGCCGTCGCCGATATTTTGCCCGAATGGACAAAAGGGGATATTCAAGCCGGTGATGATGTGTTAAACTAATCGCCGATATGACGCGTCTCTTCTTCTTGTTTTCGTTGGCGGCCATTCTTCTGACGGGCTGCGCCTCGTCCGATCAGGCCAATTCCACCGACCAGGCTCCCGTCTCCACAATCCCCTGGAATAAACCCCAGTCGTGGGAATCCGGTGGCGCTCTCGGTGCCGCAACGGGAAATTGATATCGGTCTACCGGCTTATTCGATTTATCTTTTTTAACCAGCCATTCCACAGAATGGCTGGTTTTCTTTTGCCCGGACAAAGAGCCGGAACTTCAACGCAATTGGCGCAAACCTTCGTAAACAGCGGCGGACACCGAAGTCGCCAGATTCAAACTCCGCGACTCGGGATTGTCCATCGGCAACGTCAAACAACAATCCTCATGCGCGTGCAATAGCGGTTCCGGCAAGCCCTTCGTTTCGCGTCCAAAGACGAGGAAATCGCCCCGCTGAAACTTCGCGTCCCAGATCAGTCGTTTCGTCTTGGTCGTGAGATACCAATAATTCCCCTGCTGATACGCCGCCTGCAACGCTTCCAGATTCGGCCACGCGCGCCAGACGCACTGCTTCCAATAGTCCATCCCGGCACGCTTGAGGGTGCGGTCGCTCAACTCGAAGCCGAGCGGTTCGATCAAATGTAGCTCGCACCGCGTCGCCGCGCAAAGCCGGGCGATATTGCCCGTGTTCGGTGGGATTTCCGGTTCCACCAGCACCACACGCAACGGCGCTTGAAATTCAGCAGTCCCGGGCGCACTCATTTGATCTTCTCGTAATAAACTTTCATCAGGAACAATCCGCAGGCCGGTGCCGATGCCGGGGCCACACTGCGATTGCAGGCATCGCGGGCCGCCTTAAAATCCTCCACAGTGATCTTCCCCTGCCCGACCTTGACCAGTCCTCCCACGATATTACGCACCATACGGTAGAGGAATCCGTCGGCGGTGATAGTGAAATAAATCATTGGCCCGCGCGTGGAAATCGTCAGCTTGCGCACCGTGCGCTCCGTCGTCTCGCGTTCGTAGCCGGGATTACTCGTGAACGAGGCGAAATCGCGCTTCCCCACCAACAACCGCGCCGCGCGGCGCATGGCCGCGACATTGAGAGGCCGGGGCAGATGCCAGCATTGATCGAGACGGAAAACATCGGCCACAGGCGCATTGAGCAACTCATAGCGATAGGTTTTTCCCATCGCATCGAACCGCGCGTGAAACTCCGCTGGGACCAGCCGCGCTTTTTTGATGCGGATGGTGAAGGGCAAATTGGCGTTCAACGCCCGTTGCAGCACCTTGGCGTCATGCAGTTTTCGGGCGACAAAGGAAACCGATTGGCCGCGCGCATGCACGCCCGTATCGGTGCGGCCTGAAGCCTGGGCGCTGATGGGTTCGCCCCAGATTTTCCGGAGCGCTTTTTCGATTTCCTCCTGCACGGTCGTCTTGCCGACCTGGCGTTGCCAGCCGCTGTAGGGCGTGCCGAG
This sequence comes from Methylacidiphilaceae bacterium UBA1321, assembly GCA_002306945.1. Classification (GTDB taxonomy): domain Bacteria; phylum Verrucomicrobiota; class Verrucomicrobiia; order Methylacidiphilales; family UBA1321; genus UBA1321. The sequence goes on from DBTH01000161.1 coordinate 3,755, forward strand.
ATATTCGACCACGAGATAGTGGCCCTGAAGACCGGTCAAATCTTTCACGGCTCGGACTCGGGTTCCTCCACGGGATTGGGGAAATTCAACGGCTGGGAATCGAGGTACGACTGCAACAACACCGTTGCCGCCGCGCTGTCGATCCGCTCGCGCTGCTGGCGCGTATTGCGGCCCGCATCGTGCAACTGGCGGCTGGCCTGTACCGTCGTGAGCCGTTCGTCGATATATTGAATCGGGACGGTGAGCGTCGGCTTGAGCTTCTCGACAAAGGTCTTGACCATCTCCGACGATGGCCCGTAGGAACCGTCCATGTTGCGCGGCATGCCGATTAGAATCAGAGAGACATCCTCACGTTTGATGATCGCTTCCAGCGCCGCCTTGATCTTCGCGAACGCCTCGGTCGGGATGTACGGATGGGGCGAAGCCAGCGTATGAGTCGAATCGCTGAGGGCAACGCCGATGCGCTTGGTTCCGTAATCGAGGGCGAGGATTTTCATATTTTAAAAAAGTTTTAGACTGAATTAACGGAATTAACAAAAATTGAAGAGTAAGATCCTAATAAAATTTTCAGCTTCTCATTAATACCGGGTATCCGTCTCTGCCTTTATAATTGCTTAAATTCCGTTAATTCCGTCTAAAAAACCTTTACGCCTTACCGGAGTGAATCGCCTCAGCGAGCGGGCGGGTGAAATTTTCCAGCTTCTCGGCCAGCTTCGCATCCTTACCCCACTCCGCCACCTTGCTAACCAGGGCGCTGCCGATGACCACGCCGTCGGCGTAACCTGCCACGGCGGCGGCCTGCTCGGGAGTCGAGATGCCAAACCCGACGCAGATCGGGAGAGAAGAATGTTTGCGGACGAGCGACACATGCTCCGAGATAGTTGTGGAGAGTTTCGACTGCATGCCCGTCACGCCTTCGCGCGAGACGTAATAAATGAATCCCGAGCCCAATCCGGTGATCGCCTTGATGCGTTCTTCCGGCGTTGTCGGAGCAATCAGTGTGATGCGGCGGATGGCGGAACCCTCCAGCGAATGCGCCTTCGATTCTTCCGGCGGCAAGTCAAGTAGCAGCACGCCGTCAACGCCCGCCTTGGTGGCTTCCGATTGAAAATGATCCAGTCCGTAGTGATGAATCGGGTTGTAATAAGTAAAGAGAACGATCGGAATCTGCGACTTCTTGCGGATCGTGCGCACGGCTTCGAAAATATCTTCCAGCGTCGTGCCCGATTCAAGTGCGCGCTGGGCGGCAAGTTGATTCACCACACCGTCGGCGAGTGGATCGGAGAACGGCACACCCAATTCGATCACATCGACCCCGGCCCGTTCGAGGGCGAAAACCAGGTTCGGCGTTTCCGCGATGCGCGGATCGCCTGCGGTAATATAGGCCACAAACGCCTTGCTCTGGCGCTTTTTCAACTCTGCAAAAGTATGATCAATTCGATTTTCCATAACGGTTATTCCTACTTCACTTTTTGTTCCAAAAAACCGGAAATTCCAATGATGCGCAGACCTTCCAATGTCAGTAAAGGATTTACCGCGGCGATTTCCCCCATTCCCCTCGCAATAATCTCCGCCTGACCGCCGGTTGCCACCACCCGCAACCGTCCCAGAACACCAAGTTCCTCCTTGATCGCGCGGATGATCTCCCGCACCAATCCGCGGTAACCGATGACGGCCCCCACGCGCATCGCCTCGACCGTGTTGGCACCGATGGCCGAGCGCGGCTCCTGCACCGTCACTCGCGGAAGGAGCGCTGTGCGTTCATGGAGATAATCGGTCATCGCGTTCAAACCGGGAGCGATCACGCCGCCGCAATAAGCTCCCTCGCGGTTCACCACATCGAAAGTCACCGCCGTGCCGAAATCGACAATCACCACCGGCCAACCGTACAACACGCGACCTGCCGCGACGTTCGCCAAGCGATCGGGACCGATCTGCTGCTTCTTCATATACTGGATCGGAATCCCGATAGACGCGCGTCCATGAATATTGCGCAACTCCCGGCCATAAGCCTCCTGAGCGTACTTTGTCCGCAAAGGAACCACACTGCTGAGCACCAGTTTGCGCCCCGGATACTGTTTTTGTAATTCGCGGAACACCCCGACCGTCACGTCGCGCGTCGGCAACCGGTGCAACTTCCCCAGTTTCCCTTTTCTCACCAGCGCGTATTTGGTGAACGAATTGCTGATATCCATGACCAGAAACGGGTCATGCGCGGAAGTGGATTTTGGGAAACGCATAACGGTGAAAAAATTCAGGCGCGGGCGATGTGCACTTCTTCCACGGCGCCAGGGGAACAGACAATCCGCAACTCGATGGGACGGCAACACACCGTACAGTCCTCGATAGTGGAATGACTTCCCTCCGAGGTATCGACAGTAGTGACGTAATTCGCCCCACAATACGGACATTCGATTTCGACTTCTTGAATCATCGTGCTATATGCAACACTAAACACCTTCTCCTGAAGCAAAAGAACAAATTCATCCATGAACCGCCCCTCCCCCTCACTCCTCTCCCTCAGCCGCCTCCTTTCCACCCTCACCCTGACGCTAATCGCCCTGCCCGTCGCCACCCTCTCCGTCCATGCCGATGACGCCACTGACATTCAGGGCGTCTACACCCACTTCAAAACAACCATCCTGGCCCACGACACCCAGAAAGCCGCCGAAGCGTTCGCCCCCTCCACCTTCGCCTACTTTGACAAGATCAAATCACTCGCCGCCAAATCCAGCCCGGTCGAAATCTCCAAGCTCCCCGTCCTCGACCACCTCGCCGTCGAAATCCTCATCAAATACGCCGGAACCAACCTCTCCCAACTCACCCTCCCCCAAATCGCCGCCGACGGCATCCAGAAAGAATGGATTCAACTCGAAGGCCTCAACAACATCTCCCTCGGCGCCGTCACCGTCAACGGATCCAACGCCTTCGCCCAAGTCATCGTCAAAGACAAACCGACCAAATGGTCGATCCCCTTCGTCAAAACCGAAACCGGCTGGAAACTCGATCCCCTGTCCTACTACAAAATGGGCGAACTCATCCTCCGCGCCGAAGTCATGCGCCACAAATTCGACGAATCCGGCACCATCAACAACATCGTCGATTCCATGCAGAAAAAGAAAAACTAACTCTCTATCACAAATCCAAAATTTTTAATTCTGAACTTGCTCGTGACCCACGAAAATCTCTCAACTCTAGCTTAAATTCCATCGGATAATCTAGTAACCTGTAGCAACCGTGAAACTCACCGCTCTCACGGACGGGGTATCTGAGGATACAGAGCGAATTCCTCCGATATGATCGCGTTTATTACATCCCCGGCTTTACGGATCGGCAGTTTACTGCGCCGTACCAAAGGTTCAATTTCAACCATTATTGTACTACGCTTTTGCGTGTAATAAAAATAAGAAGATATTCCGTAAAAGATTCAGTTATTGTATTTCTTTTGTTGTACGGTGTTGCTTTAAGAGTCTAAACTAAGCTATATACTTTACATGTCTTTTTTTATAAGCGAGTTAACAACAAATAGAATAATCCAAAGCATTAATTAGTGCTTTTTAGCACTTTTATAATTTGACATTTCTAAAAATGTGCCGATATATACCTGAGCGAGAGTTGCCAAACGAGGCATCTGATGACGTTTATGACGCAATTACAAGAGCCCTAGAAATAGGGGACTATACTGTAATGGAAAACATAAAGCGTTATTTAAGAATACGTTGGGGAATGAATGAAAAGGTCTTTGCCAAGGTAATTTTAGCCCATTTGAGCAATGGATACCGGATTTTCGAGAAATACATAGAGACCCCCAAACCAAGACATCGGTATTATGATGGAAATATAGCAATGGATTATGATGCGGAAGACTCAAGTACTGATATTTACGTAGAGATACGAGTACGAGATGATAATCGAATTTTCTTCTGCGATGCACATGGACACACACCAGGTACACCTAGATTGCAAAAATAAAGCATATGAATTCCGAGCAAGATAATCTCTGTCCAATATGTGGGACTGGTCAACTGCGCCCTCAACAGATCGACTACACCATAACCTTAGACGATGGAAACAAGGTTACGACTCCAAATCTTCAAGTTGAAATTTGCGATCACTGTGGAGAAATCGCCATACCTGCAAAATCGTCGACGTTAATCGACAAAACGATTGCCGAGCAAACCGAGCAACTCAGTCCTCAAGAACTAGAACATATTCGAGATGGTCTCAATGTCGATCAAACGGAAATGAGCGAAATTTTAGGTCTCGGCGGTAAGACTTACCATCGATGGGAAAAAGGTAATCAGGTACCAAGTCGTTCGATGGGATACTATCTGCGCATCCTCGCTGAATTTCCAGAAGTGTTTGAATGGCTGCGTGCACGCACATGGCGCAAGCAAAATCGCATTGTCGTAAGACCCACTAACTCCGATCTCTTAGAAATGTTTCCAGATCTTCCCCCGACTTTCAACGAATCGGGCTACGTAAACATCCGCTCAACTCTACCATCCTTGGCCTTATTGGTTAAATAAAGATGAAACCGTTCTGGGTTACGTTTTATTCGTACAAGGGAGGTGTTGGTCGTTCCCTTGCCCTTGCAAATATTGCTGCGCTTTTGGTTAAACAAGGGCGCCGAGTTGTACTTGTAGATTTCGATCTTGAAGCTCCTGGCCTTGATAGCTTCTCAGAATTTTCCAAATCAGCAGGAAAGCCTGGCGTTGTAGAATATGTGTCTGAATTTATCCGTACTACAAAAGCACCTAATATTATTTCTTTTGTACATCAATGCGAATTACCTTACCCAGTGCGAGGCAAACTTTCAGTGATGCCTGCAGGACGGAAAGACGCCGCATACAATCATCAATTAACTCATATTAACTGGACAGAACTGTATGAAAAGCAATATGGGGCGGCTTTTTTTGAAAATTGGAAAGCCGCAATAGAAAAACAATATCAGCCAGATTATGTTTTTGTAGACTCCCGTACTGGCCTCACCGAGATAGGCGGAGTGTGCACAACTCAATTTCCAGATTTAGTAATAATGTTATTTGCTCTGAATGAACAAAATATTCAAGGAACAGCGACCGTAGCTCGTAGTATCCAGAAAGCAAATCCTGAAAAGGCAGCGCACATTCATTTTATTGCATCACCTGTCCCCAACCTCCCTCCTGAACCTAAGGGAAAATACGCTACTAGGCGACAGGATATGCTTTCTGAGAGAATTGAATCGGCTGGGAAGATATTAGGTACAAATATAAAATCTCAAATCCATTACTTTTCACTAGCATCACTCTCCGAAAAATTATTTGTATTAGATACAGAACTTTCAAAGCAATTCTTTATTGGAGATTTAAAGGGAATTCGAGATTACATAACCGACTTAAATTACAATGGTATAGATTATCTTCTTAAGCAATCTAAAAAGGCCATAAACGATCGAGATTTAGAAAAGATAAATAGTTTAGGTTTTATATTAAAACGCGATTTTAATGACCGGGCAGAAACTTTGGCAACACTGGCTCGATTTGCGTTTGTTCAGAATAATTCGGACGAAGCAATTGAGCTTTTTGAGCGGGCGCTATCCTTAGATCCTACGTTCGATAAAGCTAGTGATTTGCTGCTTTATATGTATGATCGCGAAAATAAATCTCAAGATATTATACGAGTATTGAGTATTATTTTAAAACAGAAAACATCACTAGAACCAGAACGTCTCATACAAATACACTCTCAGTTAGGCCAAATATATATGAGAATTGAGCACTATTCTGAAGCTGAAAAACAATTTCAAGAGTGCTTGGTTGATTCAAGCAACCACAAAGACCCTCTTTTACTAATGTTAAGACATTATTTCAATAAGGCCGAAGCACGACGTCGTGCATATAAAGAAATTCGTAAAGAAGATTGGTCTGAAGTAGTGAAAGTCTTTGTTGAATCGGGAAATCTTGCTGATATGCCTATCCCCGAACAAGCCAACAAGTTCCAAGCGATGCATCTCGCTTACGCTTGCCTAGGAGACATTTCTACCGCCAAAGACTTTCTCAAAAAAGCAAGCGCTTTAGGAAAATCCGTTGGTGAAATTGAAAAAGTATTTTCCGCTAAAAGTTATACATATATTTCGTCTACAGAATTTCTAAACACTAATCAAGAAATGGAACAAGCACTAGATCGCGGCGAATTGTGGGATGGCATGAAGCTTCCATTAAAAATTAAGGCATACTAAAACTCTTGAGTTTCTGATAAGCCCGTGTCTTTGTATCGCCTCTTCGTAAATTTCGTCAACCGCCTTTTGTCTTTTTCTGCTCCTGCGACTGATCGAAGAAGATGCGCACCTCGGCATGTTCCTGGCCGATGAGTTGACGGGCGCGGATGAGCGCATTGCGCGTCGAAAGATTCGGATTGCTCGTGTAGGCTTTGAAGAAGTTGTCCTTACCGAGGATCTCCAACAATCCCGAGTTGCGCAGGACGCGGAAGACATCCAGTGATGCGCCGCTGATGATCAGATGGCGGTCGGTTTCGCGCAAATATTTAATCAATTCAGCCAGCGCCATCACGCTCGTAGCGTCCAGATGCCGGGCGTTCTTCAGTCGCAAAATGATGACTCGCAAATTCGTATCCGAGCACAAGCGCCGGATCTGGTCGCGAAACAAATCGGCCGCGCCAAAGAAGAGTTCCCCTTCGACGTGAATGATCGAAATGTGCGAATCCTGCCGGTACCCGCCTTCGCGCAATTCGGCGAGTTCGCCCGATTCATTGAACGTGTATTCCGCAAGCTGCGGCACGCTCGCCTTGCGCAGAAACAGGACGATGGAAATCCCCACGCCAAGAAAAATCGCAAAGTCCAATGGAACCAGCAACGCCGCCACAAAAGTCGTCAGCAACACCGCCGCATCCGATTTTGTCGCCCGCAAGGAAAACTGGATCGTCTGAAAATCGATCAGCCCAAACGCCGTAATGATGACCACCACCGCCAACGATGACAGTGGCACAAACTTCACCAGAAAACCGATTGTCGGCGCGGCCACCAGACAAATCACACCGCTGATAATCGCCGCCACCGGAGTCATCGCCCCGCTCGACCAGTTCAACGACGAGCGTGAAGGCGAACCCGACGCAGGCATGCCCGAGAAAAAGCCGCTGGCCACATTCGCCACACCCAGGGCGAACATCTCCTGATTCACATCGAGCGCCTCGCCAGTTCGGTTGGCCAGCGTCTTGGCCATAAACGTATTCTCCAACGCCGCAAGAAACGCCAACGCCGCCGCGCCGCTGGCCAGTTGCCGAAACCACGCAAAGCTCATCGTCGGCGGCGTGATATGCCACGAACCAAACGGAATCGGCTGCACCGTCTCCAGATCAATCGACTTCACGCCCATCAACGCCGTTCCCACAAACGCGCAAACCACCAGCGTGACCGCCACCTGCGGCAAATGCGGATATTTCCGCGAAATATAGAAGTAAACCAGCAACGTGAACAACGTCAGCGCCAGCGTAATTCCGTCCGTATTCCCCAACTTGCGCACCGTCGCCACCACAACGCTAAAGAAAGTGGAGGTATCGCCGAACTCGTCATAGATCGAATACCCCAGGACATGATGCGCCTGATTGGCGACAATGAGAAAAGCCGCCGCCGTGATATAACCAATCACCACACTGCGCGAAACGTACTGCGTCAACGTCGCAAATTTGAGGAACGAACCGATAATCAGAAACACCCCGACCATGAACACCAGCAGACTCAAGCTCGCCACACGGTCGTAGCCCTCCTGCCCCATGTAAACGCTCATCACCATGACCGCCGTCGCGTTGCTCGGGCCAACCATCGTCAGCCGCGAACTGGCAAACAACGCCGCCACTATCGGCGCCACCGCCGCACAATAAACGCCGTATTGCACCGGCAACCCCGCAATCATCGAATACGCCATCGCCTGCGGAAATGCCAGCAACGCCACATTCACCCCCGCCCGCGTATCGGCCAACGCCTTGACGCGATTATAATGAGTCAAATGACGGCGGATCGGAAAAAAATCGATCTCCCCATTGGCAATCAGCGCCGCCCACCAGGCAATCCAACGCGACCATAACGACAACCCTGGAGTTGATGCTTTATCTTCACTCATCGCGAGCCCCCCCCTTCCTTCCCAATCCAACCGGCGCGCGAAACGCCGCGCGTCATCATGTCGACCGGCGACACAGGATAAGATACAAGCCTCAATGCGCTCATTATAAAGAGTTCACTTCAACCTACCCCATATCCCGCACATTGAAAAGCCCTTCCCTGCAAGCGGAAGAAAACTCAATCCGCGGCTTGTCAGCCGGGCGACAAGCGATACTTTAATTCCCATGTTGGCAAAACGTGTCATTCCCTGTCTCGACGTCCACGCGGGTCAAGTCACCCGCGGCCTCCAATTCGGCCGGGCCGAAGCCTCTGGATTGCGTAACGTCGGAGACCCCGTCGAACTCGCCCTCCGCTACAACGAACAAGGCGCCGATGAAATGGTCTTCTTCGACATCACCGCCAGCGCCGAAGGCCGCAAATCCATGGTCGACGTCATCCAGCGCACCGCCGACCAATGCTTCATGCCGCTCACCGTCGGCG
>DBTH01000211.1:0-267 GCA_002306945.1 Methylacidiphilaceae bacterium UBA1321
ATTACGGTGTTGGGGCGGCGCCAGTCGTTGGAAGGCAGGGCGGCGGCGCGTTCGCGGGTCATCGATCCGGTCAGCAAACCGGAGGCCATTGGAGAATAGACGATGACGCCGGTGCGATGTTCCAGACACCAGGGGAGCACGTCCTTTTCGATGTTACGGCGGATGAGGGAATAGGGTGGTTGGAGGGAGGTGACAGGAGCGATCTTGCTGACGCGGTCGAGTTCCTCGCGGCTGAAATTGCTGACGCCGATCCAGCGGATTTTGCCT
>DBTH01000211.1:516-745 GCA_002306945.1 Methylacidiphilaceae bacterium UBA1321
CGCCGATCCAGCGGATTTTGCCTTCTGTTTTGAGTCGGGAGAGTTCGGTCCAGCCTTCCTCGGTTTCGGGCAGATCGTCGGTGGGCCAATGGATTTGATAGAGGTCGATCACGTCGACGTTGAGTCGCTTGAGACTATTTTCGCATTCGCGGCGAACCGATTGAGCGTGTAGCGAATAATCGACCTTGCGGCTTTCGTCCCAGACCATGCCGCACTTGGTGAAGACGTA
>DBTH01000211.1:1079-8343 GCA_002306945.1 Methylacidiphilaceae bacterium UBA1321
AGACGGCGGCGGTGTCGATCCAGTTGATTCCCGAGTCGAGCGCGGCGTGGATGGCGGCAATCGATTCTTTATCGTCCTGATCGCCCCAGCCGAATTGCCAGTCGCCACCGCCAATGGCCCAGGCGCCGAAACCGATGCGGGTGATTTCCAAATCCGAATTGCCGAGAATGCGTGTTTTCATGGTGTAATGAGGGAAGGGGATGGTCTTTTGCTAAAATAGAACGGTTTGATGAGAGCGCAACCGGTGCGTTTCGTATGGCGTCCAATCACGAGCCTTCGGAGTCTGATGATGAGCAATCTGTTCTGGAAGGAATAATCATGTGCTAATCATATATTGTTATAAATTTACATCCTAATATGTTTATAATAAAGTAATTATATTTTATTCTGGTCTAAAATGGCTTTTATGTTTAGCATATGGTAAATTAATTAATAACGCTCCTAACCCCCTGTTTATGGCTACTTCCGCTCCGGTTCAATCCGCGTCCAATCACGTCGTCACCCCTGCCTCCATTCCTTGGCAGGATCGTCCTTCGGGCAGTTCGGAATTGATCTGGCGCTATTCACAAAATCCGGTTATAGACCGCAATCCGATCCCGGTCGCGGCGCGCATTTACAACAGCGCGGTGGTTCCGTTCAAAGGACATTTCGCCGGAGTTTTTCGTTCCGATTATCGCACGGGAATGCCGCATATCCACGCCGGTTTCAGCGAAGACGGATTGAAGTGGAAGATCAATCACGAGCCCATCGCATTCGTTCCGGCAGGTCAGACGAAGTACGAAATGGAGTATTCCTACGATCCGCGTGTTTGCTGGATTGAGGATCGATATTATGTGACATGGTGTAACGGTTACCATGGCGCGCCGACGATTGGCCTGGCGTCGACAACCGATTTCAAGACGTTCGCGCAATACGAGAATCTATTCATTCCCTTCAACCGGAACGGGGTTTTGTTCCCGCGCCGCATCAACGGTCATTATGCGATCCTGAGCCGTCCCAGCGACAGCGGTCACACGCCGTTTGGGGATATTTATTATAGTGAAAGTCCCGATCTGCGGTTCTGGGGCAATCACCGTTATGTCATGGGAGCGGGACAGAATTGGTGGCAGGGAGTCAAGATCGGCGCGGGTCCGACTCCGATTGAAACGTCCGAGGGCTGGTTGATTTTCTATCACGGCGTGATGAGCACCTGCAATGGGTTCGTCTACAGCGTGGGGTTGGCCCTGCTGGATCTTGACGAACCGTGGCGCGTGATTGCGCGTGCGCAGTCCTACGTCCTTGGGCCGGAAAAGATCTACGAGACCACTGGCACCGTTCCGAACGTGGTGTTCCCGTGCGCGGCATTGCACGACAAGGCCAGCGGACGGATCGCTCTTTACTACGGGGCGGCCGACACGGTCACAGGGCTGGCGTTCTGCAAGATCGATGAAGTCCTCGAATTTGTGAAGAAGGATTCCGCGGCCTGAACGACGGCTATTTTTCAACCCGGCTTTTCCAATTATGACACAATCTCCGAAGGCCTTTGGCCATTTTTCGTCCGACTCACGCGAATACGTCATCACCGAACCGTTCGCTCCGCCCCGCGCCCAGATCAATTTCTTGTGGAATGACACGATCATTTCCGGAGTGAATCAATTCGGCGGTGGTGACGGTGTTTTCAACAACCAGACGTTGATGTATAACCATCCACAGGGCCGCGTGCGGTTGGTTCGCGACGGGCGCCGTTACTTCTATCTGCGCGATCGCAAATCCGGCGTGTTCTGGAATGCGGGTCTGTTTCCCGTGAAGCAGCCGGGAGCGAAATTGACCACCTATGTCGGTCTGGGTTACTCGAAGTTTTCCACTGAATACGACGGCATTCAATCCGACAGCCGCATTTTTCTCGCCCCGGATGAACCGGTCGAAATCTGGGAATTCACCCTGACCAACACGGGCAAGACGGCGCGTTCGCTCCAGTTTGTTCCGTATGTGGAATGGCTTTTGGGCGGCTATGCGACCTTCAGTAGTCCGTATTCCTATCTCCGCAGCGCGTGGGATGGGAGGTTGAATGCGGTGTGCAGTTACAATACATCCGACGAGCGCCCGCACGACCGTTACAACGCTTTTGTCGCTGCCGATGTCCCGTCGAAGGAATGGTGCGGAGGTCGGCGTGAATTCCTCGGCCCGTTCGGCACACCCTCCGAACCGCAGGCCCTTGTCACCGGAAAGTTCTCCAATCGGGAAGCGTGGTGCGAGGAATTGGCCGGAGCGTTATTGATCGAAGTCGATCTGGCTCCCGGCGAGTCGAAGTCGGTCACGGTGCTCCTCGGCAGTTTCAACACCGAGGAGGAAAAGGAGAGGCTCATCAAGAAAGTGCTTCCGTCGTCCTACCGTGCCGCAGCGTGGAAACAGCTCATTGAGGAAAAAGAACGGATGTTGCAACAGGTCTGGATTGAAACTCCGGACGAATCGGTTAACCGCTTGTCCAACATCTGGGCCAAGCAACAGATCCAGCTTTGCGTCGAATTCGGACGCGACGGCGCGCGCGGTTTCCGCGACACGCTGCAGGACGCCTGGGGCGTGTTGCCGTTTAACGCACCTTTGGCCCGCGCGAAGATTAGTGAAACGCTCAGGCATCAGTACAAGGACGGCCATGCCGTGCGCGGTTGGCTGCCTCTCCAACCCCACCATTATTCCGACGGCCCGGCGTGGATCGCGCCAACGGTGGCCGCTTATTTGCAGGAAACGGGCGACCGGGCGTTCCTCGATGAAAAGGTTCCGTTCCTGGACGAAGGCGAAGACACGGTGCTTGGGCACGTTCTGCGAGGGGTGCGTCATTTGAGCGAAGATCTCGGCGTGCATGGACTGGTTCTGGCGCACGAAGGTGACTGGAACGATTCCCTCAATTGGATGGGCAAACGAGGCAAGGGCGAGAGTGTGTGGACTTCAATGGCACTCTTTCACAGCCTCAATGTCGTGGCCGAAATGGCCCGGGAACTTCTCGTCGATCCCGCTCTCGAAAAGGAAATGCTCGAACGTGCGGAAAAGATTCGTGCGGCCATCGACAAGAACGGTTGGGATGGCGAATGGTATCTGGCCGGATGGAGCGACTTTGGTAATCCGGTCGGCTCGCATACGAACAAAGAGGGCAAGGTCTATCTCAATACCCAGACCTGGGCTGCGTTGACTGGGATCGCGAAGGGCGATCGGCTGGAAAAGAGTTGGAAGGCCGTGGACGAAATTTTGGAGACGCCGCGCGGTTCATTGACTCTCTGGCCGAATTACACGGGCAAGGACGAGAATGTCGGTCGCGTGACGATGTTGCTGCCGGGCATGTATGAAAACGGCACGCCGTACTGTCATGGCACCGCCTTCAAGATCGTTGCCGACATCGTTTCGGGCCGCGTCGACAAGGCGCTCGAAAGCTGGCACAAGGTTCGTCCCGACAATCCGAACCATCCGTCCATTGTTTCCGGCTGTGAGCCCTACGCCTTCACCAATCAGTATCTCGGACCCGGCAACGGCCGCGCCGGGGAATCGATTAGCGGATGGATCACTGGCAGTGCGGGCTGGATGTTCCGCGCCGTGCTCGAATACTTCTGCGGTATCAAACCCGGCTACAAGGGGCTCGTCATCGAACCGTCCCTCCCGTCGGCCTGGCCCGAAGTGACCGTGCGCCGTCATTTGCGCGGGAAGGATTACCGGATTCACATCAAACGCGCAGGCGCTGGATATGAGATTCGGGTCAATGACAAGCCCTACATGGGTGGCGTCATCGCGTATTAATCCGGCTCGATCAAAGAACCTGAGTTTCTCTGATACGGCAGGAAACGGACCTTGCGGTAATGCCGCGGGGAATGGCCGGTTTTCTGCCGGAACCAGCGGGAAAAAGCGGGCAATGAGAGAAAGCCGGTCTCGTAGGCGATCTGCTTCATCGGATTGGGAGAGCTCTGAATCAAGGCGATGGCCGTCTGAAGGCGTCGCCGGTCGAAGTGTTGCCACGGAGTGTGGCCGAATTGCTTGCAAAACAGCCGGTCGAGTTGGCTGCTGCTGAGACCGATTTCACGAGCCAGTTTCTTCTCGTTAAAGTCCTCGGTCAAGGGATGCGTATCGATTTTCTTCAAGGCGGTGAGAATTCTCTCGTCGACTTGTCCGATGCGTGAAGGGTGTTGTCCGAGTCGGAGCATGATACGGCAATACATGTCAATCCACGCGGGAAAGTAATGCTGGATTCGGAGATAGGACTCCAGGTTGCAACTGGCCCAGAGCAGATGCATTTTTACGTTCGGAAAAAGATGCGTAATGCGGCGGCAAAGTAACTCGGCCTGTCGTGTAAGACCGGGGGTATTTGTTGAATTGACGCTGAGAGGTGTTTTTAGCGTGAAGAGAGGTTGGCCGCCGGGCCAATTCAGGTTGAAGTGAATAGAGAGAATTTCCGAGCCGGGAGTAAATTTCTGAAGTCGATCGCCTTGCGGAGGAAACACCCATTCTCCAGGGCCAGCTTTAATCCGTCCCAGATTATTTTCGACGATAAGGCTGCCCGATTTCAGGAGAATCGCTGATTGGCCGGGAAAGTGTTCTCTGACGGTTTCGTATTCCGGTTCCACGGTCGACTCGTAAACCCACATCAATTCCATCTTTAAATGCGTCCACTCGGCGACATAGAGCTGAGTAATGGGGAGATTGCGAGGACTGACACTCATGCGTAAATAGGTTAACTTTTAGGTAAAATAGGGCAAGCCTATCTTATCGAGATAAAACGCTCAGTTATGCTATTCTTAATGGATGAAAAGGTTTCTCTGTACGACGGCTCTGTTGTTCTCACTGGCTGCGCTGCCCCTTTCTTCGCAAGCGGCATTGTTAAGCTATTGGAATTTTAACAATGTCAGTACGGCTTACAACTCGACGGGAGGGGTATTGGGTTCGTTCAACACAACGGCAGCCAGCTATGGGGAACAATACACAGTCGGAACTTCCACCTACAGGTTATCGAGCAATACGGCGAACTCGACAGTATTCAACTCCTCATCCGTGTATCTGGATTTGACTAATCTGACAACAGTAACAAGCGCGGTCGTTAATGGCATGTCGGGTACCACACGAGCTACAACGAGTTCAGGGACGGGAGGTTTCGGTGGTTTCGCCGATACCACCACCAACCGTGTGTCGAGCGACACGACTACGGGAGATTCCCTGATTATCTTAAATCCCAGTGGAGCCGAAAATGGTCACTACATTCAACTGAGTCTTTCCAGCGCGGGCTACAGCGGTTTGACTTTGACCTATGACACGCGCTTGCAGAGCAGTAAAACCGGGACGGAGACCTGGACATACAGTACGGATGGCGGTACGACATGGAATTCGATCGCGACCTTGAGTCTGACTGGAACCGGCTCGTTCAGTACACAGACAGTGGACTTGACTTCCCTGACGGCGCTGAACAATCAAAGCACTTTCCTTCTGCGTATGGCCATAAGCGGAGCTAGCGCCAGCTTTGCGATAGACAACCTGCAATTGACAGCATCCGTTCCTGAGCCAGCGGCTTGTCTCTCGATTCTTTCCGGGATTGCCATGCTCGGCGTCCTGAGACGGATACGCAGGCGGCGCTGATCGAGTGATTCTGGATTTTTCAGTGCGTGTCATCCGATATGGATTGGGTGACACGCACTGAATTGTTTTCTGGCAGTCCTGCCGGGGTATTATTTGGAATAGATTTCTGTTGTTTTGCGCTCCGAGGGAACCCTATTCATAAACCATTCGACGAATGAGCGGGTCAGGGAAGAGTGGTTGTCCTTGCGCAGAACCAGAAACGCATTCATGTTGAGTTTGAAGTTGGTGACGGGCCGGTAGAATACTCCCTTGATTCCGTAGTTTTGAACGGAGGAGGGCAGGAACGCGACACCGAGACCTTCCGCGACGAGGCGGACAATAGTTTGGACTTCCACGGCTTCCTGAACGATTCGCGGGCTGAAACCGGCCTGACGACAGGCGCTGATGACATGGTCGTAGAGATCGACCCGGATCTTGCGGGCATTGAGGATGAAGTTTTCGTTCTTCAATTCGCGGACACGAAGGCTGGTTCGTTTGGCCAGAGGATTGCTTCGCGGCAGGGCCAACACGACCGGATCGTGAAAGATGGGGATTTGTTCCAGCCGCTCGTCGTTCTGAAAGGGTGCGATGACTCCCACATCGACGATGCCATCGTGCAACGCTTCCACCTGGTGGATGGCGGGCATTTCGACCAGATCGAGATCCACGTCGGGATGTGACCGGTTGTAGTGGGTGATGAGCCGTGGCAGGAAGGGAATGGGTGTTGAAATGAAGGCAAACGCGAGTCGTCCCGATTTACCTTCTCCGCGTTTGCGCGCCAGTCGAATCGAGAAGTCCGCCTGGGCCAGCGTGCGGATTGCCTCGGGGAGAAATATTTTTCCGATGTCGGAAAGTTCCACCCGGTGCCGGTTGCGGCGCAGGAGCGAATAACCGATTTCCTCTTCCAACTGCCGGATTTGCTGACTCAAGGACGGTTGTGCAATGTGCAGGCGTGCCGAGGCGCGGGTGAAGTTCAATTCCTCGGCAATGGCCACAAAATAACGGAGATGTCTCAGTTCCATGATAAAATCGCTTATAGTTTAAAACTCTAGCCACATTCGTATAAGATATTAGCACTATTTTAAAAGATACGCATATTAAAAGGACAGATTGTACGGTTTCTGTCCCTGAAGCCACAGTCGACTATGAACGCCGTGGCTCCAGCTCGTTTGGGTTCGCTTCCGTTGCCGTCGCAATGGGGGCCGTCCCGTATCGCGGAGTTGCCACCGTTTTTCCTCTTCCTGCGTTCGGGATTGGGTACGTGGGGGTTTGCCCTGCGCATGGCGTTGTCGGCGATGCTGGCGTTGCTGACGGCATTTTATCTGCAATTGGAGAGTCCCTTTTGGGCGATGACCACGGTTGTCATTCTGGCTAGTCCGGTGCGCGGAAAGATTTTGTCCAAAAGCGCGTTTCGACTGCTGGGAACATCGGTGGGGGCTGCGGTGGCGGTGGTTCTGGCGGCGCTTTTTGCGCAGACGCCGGAACTTTATATCCTTTGCATGGCGGTGTGGATTGGACTTTGTACGGCAGCGTCGAATCTACTGCGCCGGTTTCATTCCTACGCGACGGTTCTGGCCGGTTATAGCGCGGCCATTATCGGTTTCTTTGTTGTCATCTACTCGCCCCTGATGGTCTTTGACAGCGCTATGGCCCGCATGGCGGCGATCACCGTCGGGATTGTATCGTCGGCGGTTGG
>DBTH01000211.1:8596-47052 GCA_002306945.1 Methylacidiphilaceae bacterium UBA1321
AATTGTATCGTCGGCGGTTGTCTCGACGATTTTCGCTCCTGGCGGTGCGGTGCGCGATCTGGAAGTCAAAGTGCGTTTTTGCGGCGGCAACATGGCCGCTCTCATACGCCAACTGCTGGAGAAAGGGCCATTTCCAGCCTTTTCGCAGGCACATCGGAAATTGGTTATTCAGGCGTTGAGTATCGAGGAGATTATCGACGCCGCCGCGCTCGAAGCCGCTCACGATGTGAACCGGGAAAAAGCAGCCCGCTTCAGCGCGATTCACTTGACGCATTGTCTGACGGCGATTGGCGCGTTGGCGCACAATCTGGAGAAGTTGCCCGCGTCCGCGCAGGGAGTTTTGGATGAGGCCGCCCGGCACTTGAACGAGGCGACGGCTGAACTTTACGAAGTGCTTGATCGGCCTGATTTTTCGGTCGAGGGCGGTAGAAATCTCCAATGTCGCACCGCGTTGCGTCTATTGGAGGAGTCGCTGATACGGAATCCTTCGTCCGATTCGATTCAAGTGATGGCCTGTCTCAATCGCATGAACGAAATCGCCTCGCACATGGAATGGATGGCTCACTACTGGCGGCGGTTTCACCAAGACACGGGCGAAGCGCTTCCGGCGTTGCCGCCGATTGCCTACCACCGTGATTACAAGGGGGCTGCGATTAACGGCGTGCGCACAACGCTGATCGTTTTGCTTTGCGCAGCTTTCTGGATTGCGACGGCATCGCACTATGGTGAGCAATTGATATTTGTCGTTACCGCCAATTGCTGCCTGGTCTGTTCCCGTCCGAATCCAGCAGCGGCCAGTCTGGGTTTTCTCTATGGATCGCTTTGGGTGCTGATTCCGTGTTTCGTATTCAATTTTTTCCTGATGCCCTATCTGACTTCCCCGGTGCTGCTGGCGTTTTTCATGGGATTGATGTTTTTGCCGGGATTCCTGGCTCTGGGGGCGCCGGCTCCGATGGTTGCCGCGACGGGGATGTCGTATCTGATTTTCTTCTGTAACCAGGTTTCCCCGCTTAATCATACTCTCTATGATGTGGTTTTGTTTTTGAATTCGGGCCTGATGCTGGTGACGGCCAATGTCGTCACGATTCTGGTTTTTAACCTGATCCTGCCGGTTCGTCCCGGGAAGGAAGTGGAGCGGTTGCTGCGGACGTTCTTGCGGGATGTGCGGATGCAGGCTCGCACCGATGTTGGCGCGGTTCCTCGTTCGGTCTGGGAAACGCGCATGTACGATCGCATGTTGCGCCTGATCAGCCAGGTCGGGCCATCGGGTGAACGCTCTGAAAAACTGCTCCGCGCGGCGTTCGGTTTATTGCAGATCGGGACAGATATTATCGAATTGCGCGGACTCTTGCGTAGCCAATCGCTCGAACCGCAGATCCACGAAGCCATTCGGCAGGCGTTGCGGGCAGTGGCGGAATTAGGCAACGATTTTGAGGGTCAGATGAATGTCCTCGGCGAGTCGCTGTTGCACCTGTCGGCAGGAGGCAATCTGTCCTCCGAAACGCGTCGGGAGCAATGGCGTGCCGCGTCGGCTGTTCACGAAATCGTGCATCTCCTTACACACCATCACGAATTCATTATTCCGCATTTGCGGGCTGGGGAGGCTGCGGCATGAAGGAAATCAATATCGAGGGGATTTACTTTTCCCCGTTTGTCCTTCACCTGATTCTGGCCGGGGCGGTTTTTCTCCCTGTGCGCACGTATGCGTACCGGCGTTGGATTGATGCGCACGTCTGGCATCCGGCGCTGTTCGAACTGGCGGTCTTCATCGTTCTGCTGACAATTATTTCCCTGATTTTGTAATGATATGAAAATCGAAAACAAACATCTTCGTTATCTCTGGACCGCTCTGGCGGTGCTGGTTGCCGCGGTGGCGCTGCTGGTATTCTGGAGACATTACATGGTCGCGCCATGGACACGGGATGGTCGTGTGCGCGCGAATGTCGTCAAGATCGCGCCGGAAGTTTCGGGAACCGTTGCGGAGGTGCGAGTGTCGGACAATCAGTTCGTGCGCAAAGGGGATGTGTTGTTCGTGCTAGACGAGGCGCGTTTTCAACTCGCCCTGCAGGAGGCCGGTGCGTTGGTCAAGCTGCGCAAGGAAGACCTTGAGGTGAAGAACGAGCATGCTTCGCGCCGCGCGTCCCTGAGCGACCAGGCTGTTGCGCCGGACGAAAAACGAACCTACAGCGCAGAGGCGTTGATGGCGCAATCGGCTTACGATCAGGCTGTGGCGCAATACGGCACGGCGGAGCTTAATAAGGATCGTTCCGTTGTCCGATCTCCGGTCAACGGCTATATCACCAATCTGAATTTGCGGGCGGGCGATTATGTCAACGCAGGAGTCAACCGACTTTCGATTATCGACAGCGATTCGTTCTATATACTCGGCTATTTCGAGGAGACGAAGATGTCGCGAATCCACGAGGACAATCTCGCTCGGGTCGATCTGATGGGGTTCTCCAATCCGCTACTCGGGCACGTTGAAAGCATCAGCCGGGGCATTACCGACCAGAACGACCGCGCGGACGAAAAGGGATTGGCCACGGTCGATCCGGTCTTTACCTGGGTACGGTTGGCACAGCGCATTCCGGTGCGCATTCATATTGACCAAATTCCGAAGGACGTTCGGATTTCGGCGGGGATGACCTGCACGATTCATATTGATGAGGATTCCCACTTTACGGCGGGGAACGTGACGCAATGAAGAAGGTGTTCGCAGTTCTGTTGCTAGCGATGCTTTTTGCCGGAGCCGGGTGCAGTGTCGGGCCGGACTATGTCAGACCGGAAGTGGCCACGCCTGCCGCCTACGACGGAGCGATGGCCTGGGGCAAGGCGGTGCCTGCCGATAATTTGCCCAAGGGCCCTTGGTGGCAACTTTTTGGAGACGAGACTCTCAACGGATTGGAAGAAGAGGCGGCGGCGCACAACCCTGAAATTTCCGCCGCTTTGGCACGGGTTGAGGAAGCGCGGGCGACGGCGAGAATCAGCAAATCCGATTTCTATCCGCATCTCGATTTCAGTCCATCGGGCTGGCTGGGACACGGCGCGGAGAATAGTCCTTATTACAATCCACTTGTCGGGCAAAATAACAGCGATGCGCGGCTTTCGCTCGATTTGAGTTATGAAGTCGATCTGTGGGGAAAAATTCGCAGGCAGACCGAGGCCGCTAAAGCCGGTTTGCAGGCGAGCGCATCTGAAGCCGAATCGGTAAAGCTGACTTTGCAGGCCGAGGTGGCGCGCAATTATTTCCTCCTGCGCACGCTCGACACGCAAATCGACATTCTCGCCGAGACCGTGCGCATCTATGCCAAATCGGTGGAGTTGATCGCCGAGCGCAAGACACAGGGATTAGACAACGATTTCAACCTGATGCGCGCCCAGACCGAATTGGCGCAGGCGAAAGTCAGGGCCGAGGAAGTGGCGCTGCGTCGCGGAAAAGTCGAACATTCCCTGGCGATCCTGCTGGGAAAACCGCCCACGGGTTTTGTACTGAAACACAATCCGCTTGATGGCGGGCCTCCCGTCGTTCCGTCGGGCACTCCGGCGCAATTGCTCGAACGTCGTCCAGATGTGGCCGGGGCAGAGCGGATGGTGGCGGCGGCCAACGCGCGAATTGGCGTGGCGCAGGCGGCATTTTTTCCTTCGGTTAAAATTCTTGGAGATGCGGGCTTTGAAAGTTTCGATGCGGGGACTTTGTTTGAAGGGCCGAGCCGATTCTGGTCGGTGGGGCCGAGCGTGACGTTGCCGATTTTCGAAGCAGGCAAAAACGAAGCTAATCTCGACCGCAACAAGGCGGCGTATCTGGAAAGTGTCGAACGTTACCGGGCGTGTGTGCTAAGGGCTTTTTGCGAGGTGGAGGATTCTCTGCTGGGATTGCATTCGTTGCGCTCCCAGTATGAGCAACAGGAGAAATCCGTGGTTTCCTCCCAACAGGCCTACGATCTGGCGCAGTCACGTTACAGTCAGGGTCTGACCAATTATCTCGACGTCATCGACGCCGAACGCATGCAGTTGAACACACGTCAGGGTCTGGCTGAAATTCGCGGGCAGCGCTTTGCCACAACCATTTTACTCATCAAGGCGTTGGGTGGCGGCTGGACGTGGACTGGTGAAAAATCGGTCGCGTCGCTTCGGGGCGAATAAAAAGGACCCTCGAAGGTCGGCACATTTTACCTGCTTCCCGGTCATCCTTTCCTATCTGGAAAGCACGCGGAGGGAAAGTCTTTATCGGACGAAGCGACTGTTTCCATGAAGTATTTTGCGCGCATGCATTTGAGGGAGAAAGTGCTTTGTCGAAATTTAGTGCGGTACGTATTCCTTAATTCAGAGACGGGGCTGGTTCAGTTTTAATTATGGCTTAAATAATTTCCGCCGTTGCCGAATGAGTTATCCGAATCCTGAAAACCCGATTCTGGATTCAATACATCGGTTATCACGGAGCGTTGGGGGAAAGTGGGGATGCGCCGGTTAACCACCAAAGGGAAAGGATGCCTCAATGCGTTCACGATGCGAGACGGTACTGCAGTCTGGAATCAGCTCAAGGAATGACGCTGAAAAGGGAGAGTCCCCGAATAGTCGCGGATATTGCGATGCCGGGACAGGAACTTCGTTGGGCGAACGGATTTGACCCGTTCCCTTCTGCAAAAATAGATCAAGGAATTTGATTTCTGTCGTATTGCGTATGAGTGCCGATTTATCCGTAGCTGAACCTGTGGGCGAATGTATTCGCGCTGTAGGGAATGGAAAGCCGGGATTGTGGGGGATGTTGCGTGGAATGATGGGGCGCTTGCATTTGACTGGTCGTGCGAATTTATCCGATTGTGAAGGAGGAGATTCGCAGTTGCTGCCTCCGGCGGCATTTGATGAGATTTTTGCCAGTCTTGAGAAGGACAAGGCCGTTCTGAACGGGACAGGTAAGGAGATCGAAGAGCGCTTTCTCGAAATGGGCGCTTCAGTGCAGGAGTTGTCCTCGCTGAGTAATCTTCTGGTGGCTCAGAGTGAAAAGTTGGCCAGTACGTCCGGTAGTGAATTTAAAACGCGGTTGCTTTCCGGGTTTGACGTCATCCGCCAGCAACTCGAATTCGTCGGCCAATATCAGGAGCTCAATGCCCAACTGCTCGAACAATTGGGCGGTTATCTCTCGAAACTTCAAAAACTGGCGGGATGTGAGGACAGCCTCGACCGGATTCTCAGCCCGATGAAAACCGTGTGCGTCCTGTTCAAGATTCACTCGGTGGATCTGGAAAACGAGGAGAAGAGCTTTTTCGAATCGCTTACCGACGAGATTGTGTCGCTGCAAAGACAGGCGCGGCTGAAGTTTTCCGAGCAGATGCACGGTTTGCATCAAACCGGTGAAGCGTTGTCGGATAATATTCCGGAATTGCAGGAACAGGCGGCAAAGCAGGGTGAGAGGGTTCGCCAGAAGAAACAAAGCATCGAACATTCGATGGAGGCGCTTCAACGGCAGTTTGAGGAAATGCAGGAGTGCCACAAACGGCTGTCGGAATCGGGACGGGAATTGAAGAGTGCCAGCTCGGGCGCGGTTCTGGGGTTGCAATACCAGGACATTACCCGGCAGAAGTGGGAACACGTGGCGCAGGCTCTGGGGGAGATGGGACAACGGTCTCGCGGATCGAGCGTTCTCTCGGGCGACCAGATGACTTTTCTGCGCGATGTCAGTCTCATACAGATTCGGCAACTGGAGGCGATCCGCAACGATTTGTCCCAGTCCCAGTCGACGGTTTCCAAGAGTGTGAACGCGATGCTGGAGCGGTTGCGCGGAATGGACTCGCAGTGTCAGCAGATTTGCGGAAAACAAGAGGGAAGCGCCGCAGTGGAGTCGCTCGTGGACGAAATGCTCGATGCCCTGGCCGAGGCGCGCGTGTGGGTTGCCGAGCTAGCCGAGACAAGCCGGATGACCAGCGACGTGGTTAGTTCCTTTGACAAGACGGCTTCTGACGTATCCGGCACGTTGCGGCAATTGTCGATCAGCATCGGAATGACGGCGCTCAATGCGCAGGTTCAGGTGGCTCGCATCGGGCATGAAAACGGACTCGATGTGCTTTCAGAATTTATTTGTTCCTCCTCCACCGAGATTAATCGTTTCAGCCGGACCATCGGTGCCGATCTGGACTCGTTGGTCGGCGATCTGCACGGGACAATTCAACAGTGCCGTGATGCCGAGGAGAAAACACGGCAGCGCCTGGAGTGGTTGCAGAACGAGGAGCGGGTGCAAAAGACGCAACTGGAGGAATTGCGCAATGTGACGGTCGCGGTTCAGAACGAAGTCAGCGAATCGCTCGGCAAGGTTCACGATCAGGCGTCGGCCGCGCTGGAGCATGCGGATTTTCACAGATGTTCGCAACAGGGCTTTGAGCAAATGGAGCAGACGCTCAAGAGGTGTCTGGATCTGGCTTGTGAGGGACTTGGTGAAGAGGCTGGCGAAAATTTGCACGTTCATGTCCACACACTGAAGCAGAGCTATACGATGGACTCGGAACGGCAGGTTTTCGAGGCCGCTGTGCAGGAAAAACAAAAGGCAGCGGTTGCAAAAGCTGTGACGGCTGCGCCCTCATTCGACAAGCGGTCTCAGGATGGAGCGCAGAAGACTGTGACTGATCGGAAAAACGATGAGGCGAAACCCCCGATTCCGCAACCTGTCGTGCCGCCCAAGGGCGAGCCGGTCGCGGCGAGCAGCCCGGCGGGCGACTTGGGCGATAACGTTGAACTTTTTTAATCGGATACTTATATGAGCGACAATTCCTCTTCAGTTTCGGCGCAACAAGCGGCTTCGGACGAAGCCTGGAAACTTGGCGGCGCACTCACCCTTTACACGGTCGAAACCGTCTATCGCGAGTGCATGGGGCGCCTGTCGACCGTGCCGGATCTGACGCTCGATTTGAGCGGGGTCGACTCCTGCGATTGCGCAGGTCTTCAATTTTTGTGCGCCGCTAAAAAAGGTTTGTCTACCGCGCCGGGGAAAGTGCGTGTGGAAAATCTCTCGGAGGCCATCACTGCCGCAGCGGAGGGCATCGGCTTGCCGCTAAGCGAAATCACCCATTCACCCACAATCGTATGAGCAAAAAAATAATGACTGCGGATGATTCCGCCAGCATGAGGCAGATGATCGGCTTCACCCTAAAGGAAGCTGGTTATGACATTGTTGAAGCCGAGCACGGGAAGGACGCCCTGGACAAGCTTACAGCCGGTGGTGCCGACATGTTAATCACCGATTTGAACATGCCGGTGATGGATGGTCTGGAGTTGATCCGGCAGGTGCGCGCGCTTCCCCAGTTCAAGTACATCCCGATTGTGATGCTGACGACGGAGTCGCAAGGCGACAAGAAGCAGGAAGGCAAGAATGCGGGGGCCACCGGCTGGATCGTCAAACCTTTTACCCCGGAGCAGCTCGTGGGAGTAGTGAAAAAAGTACTGCACTAAAAAATCCATATGAGTAATTCCAATCAGTTTGCCGCTACTTTTTTACAAGAGGCGGGTGAGCAGCTGGCCCTTATCGAGGAGATTATCCTGGATGTGGAGCAGAATCCGCAGGATGACGAGAGCATCAACCGGCTCTTCCGTGTCTTTCACACGATCAAGGGTTCGGGTGCCATGTTCGGATTCGATCAGGTCGCCGGATTTACTCATCACATCGAGAACGTTCTGGACAAGGTGCGCAACCATCTGGTTCCAATTTCCAAGGAATTGGTCAATGTTATTCTGGCTTCCAAGGATCAAATCTCACGCATGTTGTGGGGCAGCGACGGGCGGGATGTGGCGCAGGAGGATTTTCGTCCTCAATTGATTGCCCGGCTCAATGCGCTACTTCCGCAGGGTAACGCAAGCAGTCAGCCTGTAACGGCAACTGCTGCGCCGGAACAAGCGGCCCCGACAGCAGCTTCCGCAGCTCCGGCTGCCTATAGAATTCTCTTTTCTCCCGAACCGGGAATCCTGGCGCGCGGACTCGATCCGGCTTCGTTGATTGCCGATCTGCGGGCGCTTGGGCCGTGTGTTATTGTGGCCAAGACTGACGCGGTGCCACCATTGGATCAGCTCAAGCCGGATCAATGCGCGTTGAGTTGGGAAGTGACGCTGACATCCGACTGTGGGATGGATGCGATCCGGGACGTTTTCATTTTTGTTCAGGACGACAGCAAGATAGTGGTCGAAGCGCTGCCGCCGCACGAAGATTCCGTCGGCACATCGTCTGCTGTCGCGCCGGTCAAAGCGTCACCCGATCAGATTCCGGCTGCTTCGACTCCGTCGTTTTCCGTGGTGAAAGGCGGCAAGGCCTCCCCGGCTTCCGGCAAATCGTCGGCTGTACACAAAAATTCCAGTACGGACGGTTCTGTTCGTGTTCCATCAGAGCGGCTCGACCGACTGGTCAATCTTCTGGGAGAACTGGTCATCAACCAATCGCGATTGGCCCAGGTGGCGAGCCGACTGGATACACCCGAATTGTCGGCCCCGACGGAAGATCTGGAACGGCTCGTATCCGAGTTTCGCGACATTGTCCTGGGCATTCGCATGATGCCGATCGGGACGACGTTCAGCCGTTTCAAGCGACTCGTGCACGACCTTTCGGACGAGTTGGGCAAGGAGATCGATTTGATTACCGAGGGTGCCGAGACGGAATTGGACAAGACGGTTATCGATCAATTGGGCGATCCTCTGGTGCATTTGATCCGCAACTCGATCGACCACGGGATTTCCAAACCGGAGGAACGTATTGAGAAAGGCAAGCCGCGGCATGGTACGATCCGGCTCTCGGCCAGTCACGAGGGAGCGCACGTCGCGATTCGCATTGAGGACGACGGTAAGGGCATCGACAAGGAGGCCGTGCGGGCCAAGGCGATTGAGAAGAAATTGATCTCGCCCGACGCCGTTCTTTCGGACAGGGAATTGTTCAATCTGATTTTCCTTCCGGGATTTTCGACGGCCAAGGCTGTTACCAGTGTGTCGGGTCGCGGCGTGGGAATGGATGTGGTCAAGCGGCAGATTGACGCGTTGCGCGGTTCGGTCGAGGTCTCTTCCGCTCCGGGGCAGGGGACTTCCATCACACTGACGTTGCCCCTGACCCTGGCGATCATCGACGGCCTGTTAGTCGAGGTGAACCGCGAACAGTTTATCATCCCGATGGCGATGGTGACCGAGAACGTGGAATTGGCCGCTAACCAGCGCGCTGGTCGCAACGGGCGCAATCTTCTCGTCGTGCGTGGCGAACAGATTCCCTACCTGAGATTACGGGAGATTTTTTCGATCACCGGTTCCGAGCAGGACGTTGAGCGGGTCGTCATCGTCAACTACTGCGGTAACCGCGTTGGCCTGGTGGTTGACCGCGTCCTGGGCAGCCATCAGACCGTCATTCAATCGCTGGGACGGCTTTATCAGACCATCGAGGTGGCCTCCGGCGCGACGATCATGGGAGACGGGCGCGTGGCGTTGATTCTGGATGTGCCCGGTCTGGTCCATTACACCGACACCGCGCGGCTCGCGGCATAAATTTTTGGTTAACGGAAAATGAACCCCACGGCCTTGGATGGCCGTACAACAACAAGAGAGCAAAATAAATCACATCATATGAAAAACTGGAGTATAGGAAAGCGAATCATGGCCGGATTTCTAGCCGTGATCGCCATTACAGCGGTACTGGGCGGATACGCCTATGTTCAACTCACTAATATCAAGGGACGAGCCACGGTCATCACCAAGGAGTCGATCCCAGGCATGTCGATGGTAAGTGAAATCGAATCGCAGACCCGGGAACACTACACGTTGACCTTGCGTCACGTCATAGCCGATACATTAGACGCCAAAACCCAGATAGAGCAGAAGTTTCAGATTGTCGGCACGACCAATAACGAACTCTGCAAAAAGTACGAGGCGCAGGCCACAACTGCCAAAGATCGTGAGCTGCTTGCTGATCTGGAAAATTCCCGCGCTGAATACCGCAAAGTACATGCGCAGGTTCTGGGCTTGAGCCGTGAACTGAAATCGAAGGAAGCAATGGCCTTGCTTCAAACCCAACTCGCTCCGCTGTTTGAACGGTACATGAAGTCTGTGGAAGCCCTGGTCGATTATAACAAGGCGAATGCAGAGACAGCCGGATCGTCTATTCAAGCTGCAGTGGCCAGTTCGATTCTGGGAATCATCGTTGGTATTTCCCTCGCGGTCTTGATTGGCCTGGGTGTCGCCGTTTTTGTCACCCGCAGTATTACCCAGCCGCTGGCTTTGGCGACAGACGCAGTGGGCAAGGTTGCGAAAGGCGATTTGTCCGCCAAGATCGAAGTGCGCTCGACCGATGAAGTCGGCCAGATTTGCAAATCGCTCAATGAAATGATCGAAAGCCTGCGCCATGTGGTTCACGAAGTGGCCAGCGCCTCCAATAACGTGGCTTCAGGTAGCGAAGAGATGAGCGCCACGGCGCAACAACTTTCGCAGGGTGCCACCGAGCAATCGGCTTCCGCCGAGGAATGCACCTCTTCCATGGAAGAGATGGCTTCCAGCATCCAGCAAAATGCCGACAACGCGCAGCAGACCAACAAGATTGCCGCCAAGGTGTCGCAGGATGCCCAGACCAGCGGTGAAGCGGTTGGCAAGACGGTTGCCGCGATGAACGAGATCGCGCAGAAGATCAATATCATTGAGGAAATCGCCCGCAAGACCGACCTGCTTGCCCTCAATGCAGCGGTTGAAGCCGCCCGCGCCGGTGAACACGGAAAGGGTTTTGCCGTGGTCGCTTCCGAAGTGCGCAAGTTGGCCGAACGTAGCCAGACCGCCGCAGCGGAAATCAGCAAGCTCTCGACCGAGGGCGTCACGCTGGCCGAAAGCGCCGGACAGATGTTGACCAAGCTGGTTCCGGAAATCCGCAAGACGGCCGATCTCGTTCAGGAGATCAGCGCCTCCAGCAATGAGCAGAACAGCGGCACGGCCCAGATCAACCAGGCGCTGCAACAGCTCGACCAGGTGATCCAGCAGAACGCCTCGGCGTCGGAGGAAATGGCTTCCACGGCGGAGGAACTCACCAGCCAGTCCGAACAACTGCAATCCATCATCACGTTCTTCAAACTGGATGGTAGCGGCATGCCTTCGGCGACCCGAAGCATTTCCGCCAAGCCTGCGGCTGTCAAGCCGGTCGTCCTCCCGTCTGAGCTATCCGCTAAAGGTGGCAGCCGTTCCACCAAGCCGGCGACTCATCCGGTTGCGAGCACGGTGCCGAAATCCACTGGAGTCAAGATCGCCCTCAGCGACACCACCACGGTCGGAGCTGACGAACGCGACGGTGAATTCGAGCGTTATTAATCCGCAACGACAGGAATAATTCATGAGTGTGGAAAGTATCAAGGAAACGGCGCAGTACATCACCTTCAAGCTGGGTGACGAACTGTTCGCCATCAACGTCGGGCAGGTCCGGGAAGTCCTCGACCTGTCGCTGATCACCAAGGTGCCCACGGCCCCCAGTTACATGCGGGGTGTGGTCAACGTCCGCGGAAGCGCCATTCCGGTAGTCGATCTTCGGTTGAAGTTCGGTCTGCCACGGGTGAAAGATTCCGTCCAGACGCGAATCATCGTGCTGGAGCTTGAATTGGACGGGGAAGGCCTGGTGCTCGGCGGTCTGGCCGATTCGGTTCACGAAGTGATCGAGCTGGAGCCGGGTCAGATCAACGAGCCCCCTCGTATCGGCATGCGCTGGAAGACGGAATTGATCCAGGGCATGGGCAAGCGGGGCGAACAATTCATCATCATCCTCGACATCGCCAAGGTGTTTTCGATGGATGACCTGATCAAACTGGAGGCAACACAACAAAGCAGTGTAGAAAACAACAAGCCCGAGTTGGCTCCCGCATCGTGAGCGAAAAGCCGCTCTCGATTTCGGGAGGTTGAATACAGTCAATCGCCTGCACCCGGGTTCCGTTTAGTCCGCAAGAGGAACGGAATCCGGGTGGGGCAATGGCCTGCCAGTCCATTACCGATTTTGCGACCTGCCACCCCCTCTTACCGCAATGAATTCCCAAGTTCTCAAACCTTCCACCTACTCTCCGCTTTCCAAGGAAAGCTTTTCGCGTTTCAGCGAGTTTATTACCCGCGAGCTTGGCATCAAGATGCCTCCGGAAAAGCGGATCATGCTCCAGAGCCGCCTGTACAAACGGTTGCGGCAACTCGATCTCGATAGCCTGGACGAATACGAGCACCATCTTTTCAATCTGCCGGAGAACAGCGACGAGTGGGTGGAGTTTGTAAATCTCGTTACGACGAATAAAACCGATTTTTTCCGTGAACCGTCGCATTTCAGTTTTCTCGTGGAGAAGACACTGCCCGAGCTTCAGAACGGTTTGTGCCGCGACCGTCCGTTCAAGTTATGGTGCGCGGGCTGTTCCTCGGGGGAGGAGCCGTACACGTTGTCGATGGTGTTGAGCGAGTACAAGGTAGCCCATCCGGGATTTGATTATTCGATTCTGGCCACTGATATTTCCACGCGGGTGCTCAATCACGCGCGGATCGGTATTTACGATTCGGAGCGCATCGATCCGATAGCCGAACCGTTGCGGCATCGATATCTGATGCGCAGCAAGGACCGCGACCGGGCGGCGTTCCGTATCGTGCCGGAGTTGCGCCAGAGAGTGAGTTTTGGGCGGTTGAATTTCATGAACGACGATTACGGGATACGGGAGACCTTCGATGCGGTTTTCTTCCGCAACGTGATGATTTATTTCAGCAAGGAGACCCAGCAGGTTGTGCTGGGCAAGCTGTGCCGTCAGTTAAATGTGGGTGGTTATTTTTTTGCCGGACATTCGGAATCCCTGGTGGGGTTTGATTTGCCGATCCGGCAGGTTGAGAATTCGGTCTTTCAGAAAATACGATGAAATTAATTCCGCCGACTCTGCGGAGTATTTGTTTAAAGCCGGGGAAATTATTTATTGGAGGGGGGGCATGTGAGGTGCATACGCTGCTGGGTTCGTGTGTATCGGTGACGATGTTCAATCCGCGGTTAAAGTGGGCCGCGATTTGTCACGCGATGCTGGCGGATCCCGATCTGGCCACGGTGATGGGGACGGTCTCTTGCGAACCGTATAAATATGTCAGCATTGTCGTGCCGACGATGATTGAACGGTTCCGCACCAAGGGAATTTCTCCCGAGGAGGTCGAGGTCAAGCTGTTTGGCGGAGCCAACGTTTTCGGATATAAGAAAGGAAAGCGGGCGGGCACCGGAATCGGTGCCGAGAACATTCTGCGGACGCGAGAGCTTCTTGCGCGGTACCGTTTGAAAGTTCTTGGGGAGAACGTCGGGGGGCATATGGGACGCAAGATCATCTTCAATACTGTGACGGGCGTGGTCTGGATGAAACGCCTCAAGTCGAGTAATTGGACGAGCAATTCCGGACGCGTTGCCTTACCGGTGCCGTTCGAGGATTTGCAGCGAAATATAATCCCCGTCAGGAGAAGCGATGAGTTCAAGCAAAATTAAAGTTCTGATTGTCGATGATTCGGCCACTGTGAGACAGACCCTTAAGGAAGTGCTCGAATCGGATCCGTCCATTGCAGTGATCGCCACAGCGGCCGATCCGTTTATTGCGACGGAGCGGATGGCCAGGGAGATTCCCGATGTCATCACCCTTGATGTGGAGATGCCCCGGATGGACGGCATCACTTTTCTCGGCAAGATCATGCAACAGCATCCGATTCCCGTGGTGATGTGTTCGAGTCTGACGGGGGAAGGATCGGAGTCGGCGATTTTAGCTTTGGAGCGCGGCGCGGTCGACATTATCGAAAAGCCCCGCGTTGGCACCAAACAATTCCTGGAGGAATCGAAAGTCCGGATTTGCGATGCGGTCAAGTCGGCTGCCCGGGCTCGGCTGGGGCACCGCCGTTTGACGGCGTTCAACCCGACGACGTTGCTTGGGGCGCCGGTCAATCAGCCCGCTCCCAAATTGAGCGCGGATGTGATGCTGGCCAAACCCGATTCACACGCCATGGTCGAGACGACGGAGAAGATCGTGGCCATTGGCGCTTCGACCGGCGGAACGGAAGCTTTGCGTGAATTTTTGCAGGCATTACCGGAGGACGCGCCCGGAATGATTATCGTTCAGCACATGCCGGAGAAATTCACCGCCTGCTTTGCCAACCGCCTCAACAGCATTTGCCGCGTCACGGTCAAGGAGGCTGCGCATAACGATTCGGTTTTGCGCGGGCAGGCCCTGATTGCTCCCGGAAACAAGCACATGCTGCTCAAACGTAGCGGGAGCCGTTATTACGTGGAGATCAAGGACGGGCCGCTGGTCAGCCGCCACCGGCCTTCGGTGGATGTTCTGTTCCGTTCGACGGCGCGTTATGCGGGCCGCAACGCAGTCGGGGTTATTATGACGGGCATGGGTGACGATGGTGCCAAGGGAATGCGCGAAATGAAGGAAGCGGGGGCTTACAATATCGCCCAGGATGAAGCTTCCTGCGTCGTGTTCGGGATGCCGAATGAGGCGATTCGCGCGGGTGGAGTAATCAAGGTGATGTCACTGGAACAGATTGCCCCGGAAGTCGTGCGGCTGTGTCGGTGAAATGATTTGAAGTTAAAAGTGTAAAAATTGTTAATTGCTTCCCGCAGATAGTAATTATTTTTCTTTTGATGAAATTAGGCAGATCAGGTCGTCGGCAATTGTGTTATATGATTTAAAAATACTATCAAAAGAAATTTTATATTGTCCGTCTGGTTTGGTGATATCTACGTATGCGCTAGGATCTTTATATTTATTGCAAATATCTTGTGTGAGATGAACTACGGGAATTCCAGCTTTTTCAGCTATCGATCTTAATTGGTTAGTGAAATCGCAGCATGTTTGAATTATAAAAGGATTGGATGCTGCTCCAAATATATTTCTGAATTGCTCTTCAGAAACGGCCATATTTCTTATTGCTGCAAAAGTTTGAAATCTTTTTACGCTCTCGTTAACATTCGCGATCCATTTTTCTGCCGCTTTAGAGAATGAGGTTCCTTTTTGTTTGTTTTCGCTACCTCCATTGAATCGCTTGGCCATTTGAACTACCAAACCTAAAAACTTAGGTTGGAAACTAAGTCCCTTAAAACTCTTTGTTGTTTGGTAATTCGAAAGCAGATTAATCCAATTTTGAAAAATTGCGCTTAAATTATCTATGGCTTGTAGTGAGAAAAAAGTAGGTGAAACAGGGGCGATAAAATAATCGCTTAATAGCATCATCATGGCGTTAATTACGCTGCTTCCACTTGGCGATGTGTCGATTAGAATAAAATCATAATCTGATTTTTTTTTGCTAATTGAAGATTCAAATTTGAATGGGATATCGTCAGTAAATGTGTTTTTGTTTTTTACTATGCCGTAAAGATCTGCTTCCACGTTTGCTAAATTGATGTCTCCGGATATTAAATCTACAAGGCCATCTTTATTTTTTTTTGATTTTACTCTAAACATTTTTTTTGAGCAATGAGTGCCTTTTAACTCAATATTCAAATGTTCGGAGAGAGAAATATAGTCTTTTGTATATTTGCTCCATTTGGAATCCTCATCTGCGGAATACTCAATGCTAGTGGAAAGTCCATAGACTGCTGCCGTTAAGTTCATTTGAGGGTCTGCGTCTACCAGTAGTATCTTTAACCCTTTATCTGCCAATATAAAGCCTAAGTTATGTACCAGGGTGGTTTTCCCAACACCGCCTTTGTGATTAAAAAAAACGATTATTTTTCCCATAAGTACTGCTTTGTAAGTGTTAAACGCGCTTGCTATTAAGCGCAAGAAATAGCATGGCATTTTCGAGGTAACTTCTCAAATAAAAATAAAGTCTTTTGTTGGTTTTCGCGATAGATGTTGCATTGCTTGCAATTTCCCCTGTGTTCCGTAAGCTTAAAGTCTTTCTCAAGGACTTACATGAAGCTTTCGTTTACCAAGATGACCGGAGCGGGCAACGATTTTGTTGTTCTCGATAATCGTGATTTGGCCCTCAAGTTGTCAGGAGCGCAAATCGCCCGCTTGTGCGACCGTCATTTTGGCGTGGGCGCTGACGGTCTTCTCGCGGTCGAACCGGGCGTCGATGGGGCTGATTTCCGGATGCGCTATTATAATTCCGACGGTGGCGAAGCCGAGATGTGCGGCAACGGGGCGCGTTGCTTCGCCCGCTATGCCCGCGCGTTCAAGAGCGCGACGGCCTCGAATCTGAGTTTCGATACGCCTGCGGGTCGCATTCACGCGCGTTTTGTGGGCAACGACGTGGAAGTCAATCTGACTGCGCCGCAAGGTCTGGATCTGGGTCGCAAGATTTCCATCCCGGGCGGAACATTTGAAGTGCACAGCGTCAACACCGGCGTGCCGCATGCCGTCATTTTCGTCGACGATCTGGAGAAGACGCCCATCGTTGAGTGGGGTCGTCCCTTGCGTCGGCATGAAGCTTTTGCGCCGAAGGGAACCAATGTGAATTTCGTCCACGTCGAAGGTTCTCAACGTATTGCCGTGCGCACCTACGAGCGTGGCGTTGAGGACGAAACTCTCGCTTGCGGCACCGGAGTGACCGCTGCGGGCATCATCGCTCATATCGTGCGCGGGTTGCCATTGCCGGTCGAAGTGCGCGTGCGTAGCGGCGCGGTTCTCGCGGTGAATTTCAAGCGCGACGGTTCCAATTTTACCGATGTGACGTTGCGTGGTCCGGCGGAGGTCTGTTTCACCGGCGAGATCGAACTCCCTCTTTGAGCCCGAAGCTTTCTCTATTTCCATTTTATAACCATTCCCATGAGTAACCATCCATCCTTCCACGGCACGTTCACCGCGTTGGTGACGCCTTTTCGCAACGACAAGATCGATGAGGAGGCCTTCGTCAAGTTACTCGAAAAGCAGGTGGCCGGAGGCGTCAGCGGTGTAGTGCCCGTTGGTACGACCGGCGAATCCCCCACTCTTTCCACCGAAGAGCATTTGCAAGTCATCGAACGCACCGTCTCGGTCGTTAACAAGCGCACGCTGGTCATTGCCGGAACCGGCTCCAATTCGACCGTCGAAGCGGTTCATCTGACACAGGAGGCCGAGAAGGCCGGGGCCGATGCTGTTCTGCTCGTTGCTCCCTATTACAACAAGCCGAGCCAGGCCGGTCTGATTGCGCACTTTTCCAAGGTGGCCGATTCGACCTGTCTGCCGATCATTCTTTACAGCATCCCGGGCCGTTGCGGCATCGAGATCAGCGTGCCGACCGTGGCAAAGCTCGCCGAAACCAAGTCCAATATCGTTGCGATCAAGGAAGCGGGCGGTTCCGCCGAACGCGTCAATCAGCTTCGCCAGGCCGTGCCGGATTCGTTCACGATCCTCAGCGGCGACGACGGCTTGACCTTGCCGTTCATGAGTCTCGGCGCCAAGGGCGTCATCAGCGTGGCGTCGAATCTGTTTCCCGCCGAAATCGTCTCGATGGTCAATGCCGCGCTCGCCGGCGATTTCGTCAAGGCTGAGGCGTTGCACCGCAAGTACGCCGGTTTGTTCCGTGATCTTTTCATCGAACCGAATCCGGTGCCGATCAAGACTGCGTTGGCCAAGGCGGGTCTGATGACCGAGGAAGTTCGCCTGCCGCTCGTGGCGATGCAACCGGCCACACGCCAACGTCTCGAAAAGACCCTCGCGGCTTTCGGGATTTGAATTTCCCCCGTAACCTTTTAATTTGTCTTACACGCCATGACCAAAGTCATTATTGTCGGTTCCAAGGGCCGCATGGGCCAGAATCTCATCAAGCTTGCTCAGCCCGTGGCGGGTTATTCCGTCGTTGCCGGTATCGACGCCGGAGACGATCTCGCCCCGCACGTTCCACAGACCGATGCGATCATCGAATTCAGTCATCACACGGTGACCGGTTCGGTCGCCAGGCTCGCGGTGGCCAATCATAAGGCACTGGTAATCGGAACAACCGGTCACACCGATGACGAGAAAGCAGAAATCGCCGGTTTCGCCAAGTCGATTCCGGTTGTGTTCGCTCCGAATTTTTCCATTGGCGTGAATCTACTTTTTTATCTGACCCGCAAGGCGGCGCAAATTCTCGGCCCCGATTACGACGAGGAAGTCATCGAGATGCATCACCGCCTCAAGCTGGACGCTCCGAGCGGTACCGCCCGCCGCCTCGGTGAAATTCTCGCGGAGGTGCAGGGTGGTTCTTACGATGAACTGGTTCGCAACGGACGTTCCGGCGAAGTCGGCAAGCGCACGAAGACGGAGATCGGCATGCACGCGCTCCGTGGCGGCGATGTGGTCGGCGATCATACGGTTTATTTCGCAACGGTCGGAGAACGGGTCGAGCTGACTCACCGCGCTTCCAGCCGCGAGACTTTCGCCAACGGCGCACTCCGTGCCGCCGCTTGGGCCGTCAAACAACCCGCCGGTCTCTATTCCATGCAGGACGTCCTCGGCCTGCACGATTGACATGATGAAATCCATCGGGGGCTCTGCTCCCATACCCTTGGCAGGAGATTTGGAGGACAGCGTCCTCCAATGTGTTTAATATGAAAGTGGGCATCGCATTGGGATCGAATTTGGGGGATCGGGCGGGCTGCATGGAAGCCGGGTTCGCGTTTTTGCGTGAACTATCGGTTGACGGGAAGGTTGTACGCTCGTCGATACTGGAGACCGAACCGGTGGACTGTACGCCCGATTCCGGTGCGTTCCTCAATGCTGTCGCGGAGATCGAATATAACGGCTCGGCCTGTCAACTTCTCGGCCAACTCCAGACATTTGAGCGGCAACTGGGGCGTCCTTCCGAGCGTCCAGTCAATTCTCCGCGGCCGTTGGATCTCGACATCCTTTACTTCGGGCAGGAACAGATGAATGCACCCGATCTGATTATTCCCCATCCACGCCTGTCTCAACGTGAATTTGTTCTCAAACCCCTGGCGGAGATCCGGCCCGACCTGATCCTGCCCGGACAAACGCAAACCGTGCAGGTTCTTTGCCGGAAACTGAAATCAAAATGAGCGATCTTCCCGAAAAAATCACTCCGCAATGGATTCGCGAAGCCAAACAGCGCGGAGAACGGCTTCCCACATTGACTGCCTACGATTACCCGACTGCGAAACTTCTTGATGAAGCGGGCGTGCCACTTTTGCTGGTGGGTGATTCACTCGGCATGGTGGTGCTGGGTTATCCCGACACGACACTTGTGACGATGGATGACATCGTCCACCACACGCGAGCCGTGGCCCGGGCCAGAACACGCGCGCTCGTTGTCGCCGATCTGCCGATTCACTCTTACGATACGCCGGAAATGGCTCTGGATAACGCACAGCGGCTGGTCGATGCCGGAGCCAATGCCGTGAAGCTCGAAGGCGGCGCGCGGCGCATTGAGCAGGTGAACGAGATCGTCTCACATGGTATTCCGCTTTTCGGCCATCTCGGTATGTTGCCCCAGGCGGTGCGCGAGGAGGGTGGCTACAAGATCAAGGGACGTTCCAACGAAGAACGCGAGCGTTTGATTGCCGATGCGAAGGCGTTGGAAGCTGCCGGAGCGTTTGCCATTGTGCTGGAACTGATTCTGCCGGAAGTGGCGAAGGAAATTTCAAAGGCCATTTCGATTCCGACGATTGGAATTGGTTCCGGCAGCGAGTGCGACGGCGAGATCATGGTCATTCACGATCTGCTTGGTTCGTTCCCGTGGTTCCGTCCGAAATTCGTGAAGGAAAAGAACGAAATCGGCGTCGCCATCCGCGAAGCCGCTCGGGCTTATTGCGCCCGCGTCCGGGGATAGGGGGAAAGGAAGTTTTCAGTTCGAGGTTTTCAGTTTTCAGTGGAAGGCAGGAGAAAGACAGTGCGAGGTACTATTGATCTCTGCAAAATAGAATGACAATCGACAGGGTCTTTTATTGCTTCCAAGAAGAAGCAGTCTATTGGACAAGAGTTTCTCTTTTGGAGAAAAGTTAGCCGATCCTTCGACGTCGCTACGCTCTGCTCAGGATGACGCGAAGAGAGAGTCTTTTTTCGGATAACTGGGTTCAGATGCCATGATGATAGCCAAGGCACCCCATCTGGGGCACCTTGACTATCATCATGGCATCTATCAAGAGGGTGGCGCGTGAGCGCCGGGATGTGTCAAGCTTCACGGGATACCTCGGTCTTTGCGGATTTAACGTTGTTCCAGATGGTCTCCTTGTCTCCTTCGACTGGCGACTCATTCAATGGAGCCTGCTGTAGTCATTCTATTTTGCAGAGATCAATAAGTTCTAGGTTTTCGCAGCCCATACTTCGTACTTATTTTCTGATTTCCTGATAAGCCTTTATTCTTAATCCCTTCGTAAATTTTGTTTTAAAATTCCGTTAATTCCGTCTCATCGCCTTTCGGTTTTGGTTTTCAGACAGACCGGTATTCGGCCAATTCGAGGATCACGCCGTCCGGGTCGAGGAAGTAGCAGAGCGATTTGCGAACGGTCGATTGGGGCAGGATTCCAGCGGGGACTTCCGCGGGAGTGCCTAGAAATTGGACTCCGGCATTGCGGAGTTTTTCGGTTGTCGCCGCAATGTCGTTGACGAGAAAAGCAATGTGGCGCAGACCGCCCGTGTTGGGACGGGAGTTGTCGGGCAGCGAATGACTGGGTGGGTTGTGGTATTGAAGAATTTCGAGTCGCGTGCCGCACTGAGGCGGTTCGAGGAAAACAACATCTGCGTGAATGCCGGACAGTCCGGTGATGGAGTCGATCCAGTCGCCCTGGAGCGTGGCGCGATTGGTGACGCGGAAATCAAGGAGTTCGGTGTAGAAGCGAACTGTTGTGGCGAGATCCTTGACGACGAGATTGATGTGGTCGATGGATTGGATCATGGTAATGGCGATTTGACGAAATTAACGGGATTTTAAAAAAACAAAATTTACGAAGATTGAAATGATCGTATCAGAAATTCCAAAATCGAAAAGAAGCGTGGCGGGGCATCACCCTTTGACTGTGGCTAGTGTCCAATTGCGTAAATCCCGGATACTCGGTATTTATGCAATTAGACACAAGCAAACCAACCCTATCCCTCTCACTGCGTTTGGATGAAAAAGGGGGACTCGATCAATATTGCTCTCACGGCAAACTTCCTCTGCTGTCCTACCGCTGTCAGCCGCTCTCAATATCCAGATGATCTCCTCGGTGCTGTGCCGCTTCTGTTTCGTGATTCGGTTTTATCCTTTCAGATTAAAACCTCTCACTCAATCCGGATCAGTTTCAGGGGGCTTAATCAAATTTTCTTAGGTCACTGCAGCTGCTCAATAATAAGAAATTATTTTGATAGTGTTAACTGGGCTAATCCATGCTCTCGGTTGAAACAGGCGAAAAGTCCACGCATTGAGGTACTTCACTATCGAAGTAAAGGATTATCATTGCAATGATATATAAGATATCCAGTCTTATGTTGGATTTCAGAAAAGAGGTTCTTATAAAATAGGAGGTTAATACATTCTGGCTTGGTCTTTGCATACGGGGAGACTACTCTGCACCGATTTTTGGTGAAGAAACCTTAACGTGTGGGCCAAGGATTATGAAGTTAACAAAGACTCAGCAAAGCGAAATTTCGGTGCGTCGGTGGGCTAATAGTGTCCTCCTCTTTTTGGTTTTGGTTTGGGAATTCGCCCCGACGTTAGCTTATGCGAATCCGACGGGTGGAACCGTGGTCGCGGGAAGCGGCAGCATCAACAGCAGTGGCAGCACGGTGACGGTCACGCAGAATAGTCAGGCTGCGATTATTAATTGGGGCAGTTTTTCCATTGCAGCGGGTGAGCTCACCAAGTTTCTTCAACCCAATGCGGGCAGCGCCGTTTTGAATCGTGTGACCGGTGGCGATATTTCCACCATTTACGGAACGATCCGGGCCAACGGCAAGGTGTATCTCATTAATTCGAATGGAGTGCTGATCGGTTCGAGCGGCGTGATCGATACGGGCGGATTTGTCGCGTCGACTTACGACATTGATAACAATCAATTCATGGCTGGCGGGAACCTGCACTTTATCGGTTCGTCGACGGCATCGGTCGTCAATCAAGGCAGCATCAATGCCATCGGTGGCGATATTTATCTCATCGCCGAGCACGTTTCGAATGAAGGCACGCTCAAGGCGCCGAACGGCACGGTGGGATTGGCGGGTGGCCACGATGTGCTCTTGCAGCAATCGGGAGACGAGCATCTTTTTATCGCGCCGAACGCGAATGGCTCTGTGGATAATGCCGGTGCGATCCTGGCCGCGCAGGCGGAATTGAAGGCGTCGGGCGGCAATGCTTATGCGCTGGCGATCAACAATACGGGCGTGGTTCGGGCGCAGGGAGCGGTGTCGACGGGCGGAAAGATTTATCTCGTGGCAAGTTCCGGGACGACGCGCAATGTGGGCACGCTCTCGGCTCGTACGAGCACCGGGGGCGGGTTTATCGAAACCAGCGGTGAGTCAGTGAAGTTGGCGGGAACGGTGGATGTCGGAGCGGGTGGTCTTTGGCTGATTGATCCGACCGATCTTACCATCGACGCCGGATTGGCGAACGCCATGCAAAATACGCTCAACGGTGGTGGTAATGTAACGGCAACCAACAGTGGTACGGGCACAGGAGCGGGAGATATGACGGTCGCCGCGGCGATCACGTGGACATCTTCAGCCACGTTGACATTGAGTTCGTCCAATAATCTTTACATTTATGCGGCCCTTACCGCCACCAACGGTACGCTGCAATTGAGCGCGGCCAATAGCGCTCAATCGATAACGACGAATGGTAGCGGCACGATTGACGTGTTCAATTTTTCTCTTCTGCAGGGGCAATGGTATCAGAACGGCGCGCTGCCGAGTTTCAATGTGCGCAATGATTTCTCCCTGGCCAGCGGCACGCAGTTTCTCCGGGTGACGGGAGGAGACGGGACGACGACCAACGCGTATGTGATCGCGGATGTGTACGGGTTGCAGGGCATCAACGGATTCCTCAGCAGCAGCTTCATTCTCGGCAATGACATCGACGCGACCGGCACGGCGAACTGGAATTCCGGTGCGGGCTTCAATCCTTTTGGCGATTCTTCGAGTAATGCCTACAGCGGCACCTTTGATGGCGCGGGGCATGTCATCAATGGACTCACCATCAATCGTTCCAGCACCGACTATGTTGGATTGTTCGGTTATACCACGAATAGCAGCGTGATCTCCAATGTGGGACTGACAAATGCAAATATCAGTGGGCAGAATTATGTCGGCGGGCTGGTGGGGTGGAATTGGCACGGGACGATCAGCAACAGCTACGCGACGGGCACGACATCGGGAACTGGCAACTATGTCGGTGGGTTGGTGGGGTTTAGTAACGGGACAATCTCCGGTAGCTACGCGACGGGCACGGCGTCGGGAACCGGCCGCATTGGCGGGCTGGTGGGGCAGAATGCCGGAACGATCGACAACAGCTACGCGACGGGGTCGGTGACCGGAAGCGTCGCTGTCGGCGGGCTGGTGGGGTATAATGCTTCCGGGACAATCTCTGGCAGCTACGCGACGGGCACGGTGACGGGAAGCAGCTATATCGGCGGATTGGTGGGGTATGAATATTACGGGACGATCTCTAACAGCTACGCGACGGGCGCGGTCACGGGAATCGACTATATCGGCGGATTGGTGGGGTATGAATATTACGGGACGATCTCTGCCAGCTACGCGACGGGCACGGTGACGGGAAGCAGCTATGTCGGCGGACTGGTGGGGTATAATGCCGGGACGATTACCAACAGCTACTGGGACGCGACGACGACGAACCAAAGTTCGGCAGTGGGTAGCGGTAGCTCGGTCGGTACAACCAGTGTTTCAAGCGCGACGGCGTACAGCTACTCCAGCTACGTAAACCTGGGCGATTGGGTGAATATCTCGGGCGACTACTGGAAGACTAGTGACGGTATGTGGTTCATGGTGGAGGGTTCGACCCGGCCCTTCCTGATGTCGGAATATTCGACCATCGTCGTCAATGCGCACCAACTCCAGTTGATGGATCTCAATCTCGGGGCCACCTATACCCTCGGGGCGGACATCAGCATGGCCGAGCTCACCAATACCTCGAGCATGTGGAATATTTCCACGGGCTTCTCTTCCATCGGAGATTATAGCTCAGGGACTTTCGGTACGGCTTTTTCCGGCAGCTTTCACGGCGCGGGGTATGTCATTGATGGGCTCACCATTAATCGTTCCGGCACCGATTACGTCGGATTATTCGGTTATGCCACGACTGGCAGCGTGATCTCCAATGTGGGACTGACAAATGCAAATATCAGTGGGCAGAATTATGTCGGCGGGCTGGTGGGGGAGAATGATTACGGGACGATCTCTAACAGCTCCGCGACGGGCACGGTGTCGGGAAGTTACTACGTCGGCGGGTTGGTGGGGTTCAATGGTTATGGGACGATCAGTAACAGCTCTGCAAGCGTGACGATGAGGGGAACTGGTTCCGATGTCGGCGGGCTGGTGGGATGGAATTATTACGGGACGATAGCCAACAGTTACGCGACGGGCACGGTGACAGGAAGCAACTATGTGGGCGGTGTTGTGGGATTGAATGCCCACGGATCGATCAGTAATAGCAGCAGCAGCGCGACTGTGAGCGGGGTTTCTTACGTTGGCGGCATCGCAGGACAGAATATCAGCAATGGCACGATCACGGGTAGTACTAACTCGGGTAACGTTTCGGGAACCGGCGACTATGTCGGCGGCATCGCCGGAGACAATAATACGGCCACGATCAGCTATGCTTACAGTTCGGGCACCGTCAGCGGTGTGAATTACGTCGGCGGTGTGGCAGGCGATAATGTCTCGGGTTCCATTCGCAACTCCACGGTGAGCGGAGCAACGGTGACTGGAGTGGGCTACGTCGGCGGATTGATCGGCTATAACAACGACTCCACGGTCCAAAACATTTTCGTTACGGCAACGGTCACGGGCAGTACTACCGTTGGCGGTGTGGTGGGCCGTAATACGAGCAGCACGTTGAGCGGGGTCACGGCCACGGCGAGCGTTTATGGATCGGGCGATTATGTGGGCGGCTTGATTGGCTCCAATAACTCGGCGCATGACCTGTCGAACTCCACTTTCACCGGCACGGTTTCCGGCGCGAACTACGTCGGCGGAGCGATTGGTTCCACCACGGGTAATACGGTGAGCGGGATCGTGGTGAATGCAAAGGTCAGCGGCACGAGCACGGTCGGCGGTTTGATCGGCGATAACGTTGCGGCAACTCTGCTAGATTCGACCTTTAGCGGCAGCGTTACGGGCAGCAACTATGTCGGGGGTATCGTCGGCGTCAACAATGCATCGAGCCGAATCGACGGCGTCTACAACGGCGGAACGGTCAATGGCACTACTTATGTTGGTGGCATTGCCGGGTACGCGGTGAATAGCACGATCAATAACTCGATCAATACGGGCACGATTTCGGGAGTTCAGTACGTCGGCGGCATTGCCGGCATGAGCACTGGCAGCACTAAAATCAGCAGCAGCACCAACACTGGGACTATTCTCGCCACGGGCAGTTACGTCGGCGGGATCGCTGGCTACAACGGGGCCTTGGCTACGGTGAGCAATAGCTTTAATAATGGCGCGATCACGGCCTTGGGTTCTTACTATGTCGGCGGTTTGGTCGGTCAGAATGATGGAACCATTAGCAGCGGCGGTAATTTGACCGGCGGTACGGTGACGACGACGAACTCCACTAATGTCGGCGGCCTGGTCGGACTGAATAATCTCAGCGGCACGGTGACGGGCAGTTCCAATTTTGCGGCGGTGACGGCTTCGGGCTCTTCCTATGTTGGCGGCTTGGTCGGTGCCAGCATCGGGACGGTCTCGGGTAACTTGAATACGGGCACGGTGAGCGGCAACGGCGGCCAGCGGGTGGGCGGTCTGGCCGGTGTCAATCAGATGACGGGCGTGTTCAGCGGCAATACCCAGAGCGGGATGGTCACCACTACCAACGCCTCCTATGTGGGCGGTTTGTTCGGCGAAAATGATGGGACGTTGACCAATAGCAATTACCTTGACCCGCTTGTGGTTGTTAGGGGCTATAACACGCAATATCTCGGCGGCTTGGTCGGTTACAACGCAGGCACGATTGACTCGGTCACTTTCAGCGGCAGCGTGATCAGTGAAGGTGGTTCTTCCCTTGTCGGCGGACTGGTCGGCTGGAACAATGGCGGAACGATTACGAACAGCGTCAATGCGGGAACGATCACTGCCACTAATGCCACCAAACTCGGTGGACTCGTGGGCAGCAACAACTCGAGCGGTCAGATTCGCAATAGCACCAATTCCGGTTCCATCAGCGTGATCAATTCCTCCCAGGTTGGCGGTCTCGTCGGCTACCTCAGCGGTGGCACCTTGAGTGGCAGCGTGAACACCGGGTCCATCACGGTTACCGGGTACGATTCAATCGGCGGTTTGATCGGAACGAGCATCAACGGTTACGTCACGAGCAACACAAACAACGGAACGATCCTTGCGACCACGTCTTCCTATCTCGGCGGTTTGATTGGTTACGCCAGCGGCAGTACCCTCAGCGGCAATTTCAATAACGGTACGGTCACCGGCAAGGGCTACATGGGCGGCCTGGTTGGGCAAACCGGCAATGGCACGCTCATTTCCAATAGCACCAACGTGGCGGCGGTGACTGGCACGGGCAGTTACGTCGGCGGCATCGTCGGTTCGAACGAGTCCAGCACGATCACCGGCAGCATCAACACCGGCACGGTCAGTGGTAATTCTTACATCGGCGGCATCGCGGGCGTGAACACCGGCAGCAGCACAATCACCGGCAGCACCAACAGCGGCGCGATCAAGGCCACGGGCAGTTATGTCGGCGGCATCGCAGGTTCCAGCACGGGCACGCTTAGTGTTGTCTATAATGGCGGCACATTGACGGTGACAGGTTCCAACGCGGTTGGCGGTGTGGTCGGTAACAACAGTGGAACGGTGACAGGTAGCTTCAATAATGCCGCGATTACGGGAACGGGTGTGTCCAATATCGGCGGTATTGCCGGTAACAGTACAGGCACGATCAGTAACAGCGTCAATTCTTCGAGCGGTACGCTTACGGTTACGAACGGGGCCAATGTGGGCGGTATCGCGGGTTACAATGGCAAGGTTGTGTCGAATAGCGCTAATTTTGCCGCCATCGCGGTGAACACCGGCAGTGGTAATATCGGTGGTTTAACTGGATATACGGCTGGAAGCTCGATGCTGAGCGGGAGTTCGAATTCCGGCTCAATCACCACGACCAATGTCAATACCGTGGGTGGCTTGTCCGGGCAAAATAAGGGAACCGTAATCGATAGCGTGAACAACGGTGCGATCACGGCGAACGCTTCGGGTGTGAGTTTGAGTGCGGTGGGCGGTCTCGTCGGCAATAATAGCACGGGTACGATCAGTAACAGCGTGAATTCGACGAGTGGTACGATTTCAATTAGTGCGGCAAACGGCGGCAGTTATATTGGCGGCGTGGCGGGGCAACAAGATTCCACCGGGTCGATCATTCTCAGCGCCAATTACGCTTCCTTGACTGGCAGTCGTGCCAACCGCATTGGCGGTATCGTTGGTTACAATCTCGGCACGGTTACTGGCAGCACGAACGCCGGATCGGTTGTTGCGGGTGGGACATCCAATACCTACGCTGGCGGTATCGCCGGTTATAACGGCGGGACGATTAGCGGCAGCGTCAATACCGGCACGATCAGCGGTGGCTACTATGTCGGCGGTATCTCGGGCATGAATACGACCAGTGGCGTGATCACGGGCAGCACCAATAGTGGTTATATCACCGGTACCGGCAATGATATTGGCGGCATCGCGGGGGCTAATTACGGAACGATGTCAGGCGTGGTAAACTCCTCGACCGGTGGAACTGTCACGGCTTCCGGGGTCAGCTACGTCGGCGGCGTGACTGGTTTCAATAATGGGACGATTAGTTCCAGCACGAACGCGGGCGCGGTGTCCAACGCAAACGGAACAGATAGCGGCGGTATCGCCGGCAACAACGGCGGAACGATTACCGGCAGTTACAACATCGGTTCGGTGACGGGCCGCACGGATGTGGGTGGTATTGCCGGCTATAATGCTCAGACGATCAATACGGTCACCAATGATGGGACGATCACCGGAACCGGTAGTTATACGGGTGGCGTGGTGGGTTACAATAGTTCGATTCTGAGCGGCTGGAATAACGGTGTGGTCAATGGAGTTAATTACGTGGGTGGTGTTGCCGGGTTTATCGTGGGCGGCTTCACGCTGACCTCGAGCACCGTGAATACGGGTACTGTCAGTGGCACGGGAAGCTATACCGGCGGTATTGCAGGACGTAACCAGTCGACCCTCTCGGGCACGCTCAACAGCGGCAACGTCACGGGCGTGAATTATGTCGGCGGTATTGCGGGAAAAAACGATGGCACCATTAGCGGCACCTCCTCGAATACGGGAACTGTGGTGGGCACGGGCAGCTATGCTGGCGGTTTTGCCGGATATAATACCGGCACGATCAGTGGCGTGACCGGGACAGGTACGGTCAGCGGCGTCAATTATGTGGGCGGTATTGCCGGTGGCAATTCCACCAGTGGTACAATCCGTACCAGCACGAA
The DNA here is from genome assembly GCA_002306945.1 of Methylacidiphilaceae bacterium UBA1321. GTDB lineage: Bacteria > Verrucomicrobiota > Verrucomicrobiia > Methylacidiphilales > UBA1321 > UBA1321. Next base: position 37,167 of record DBTH01000211.1, read on the forward strand.
TAACGGTGTCGTCATCGGCACCGGTTCCTACACCGGCGGTGTGGTGGGCTATAACGAAGGTACGATCACCGGTAGCGGCAATAACCATACAATCACCGGCTCTTTTTATGTCGGTGGTATCACTGGTTTCAATAACGGAACGATCTCAGCCGATAATACCGGCACGGTTAACGGTGTCGACTATGTGGGCGGCATCGCGGGATTCAATAACACGGGCCGCACACTTACCTCGAGCGCCAGCAACACGGGAACTGTCATCGGCACCGGCAACTTTGCGGGCGGCATCGCGGGTGGAAACGCGGGCGCGATCAGCGGCATCGTCTCCTCGTCGACCGTGTCTGGCGTGAATAATGTCGGTGGACTGGTCGGCACGAACAGTGGCCGGATTTTGACCAGTACTTTCAATGGCTACGTCACCGGATCGACTTATGTCGGCGGTATCGCCGGATATAACACCGGAACGATTTCCTCGACCACCAATGCTGGCATCGTCACCGGAACCTACGGGGCGGGTGGCATTGTCGGCTACAATAGCCTAACAGTCACTGGCAGTACCAATCTCGCCGCCATCAATGCCCTGACTTCATCGTCATATATCGGCGGCATCGCGGGAATGAATGATGGCACGATCTCGAGCAGTCTGAATAACGGAACGTTGAGTGGCTATACCTTGAATGATGTTGGGGGTATCGCGGGCGGTAATGTGGGTGGTTCCATCGCCGGCAGCACGAACGCGGGAACGATCAATGTAACTGCTTCCTATGAGATTGGCGGTATCGCCGGTTATAACTCCGCATCGATCAGTAATTCTTATAATATCGGAACGATCACGGCGGCCAACAATTCCGGTTACGTCGGTGGCATTGCGGGAGAGAATTATGGCACCTTAAGCGGTTCTGTGAATTCTGCCAGCGGCAGCATAACAGGGGTCGGTTACGCTATCGACTTAGGCGGGTTGGTGGGCCTCAATATGGGTACGGGCGTGGTGACAAATAGTTCCAACTACGCAACCGTTACGTCAGGCAGCCTCGCGCAAGCCATTGGCGGCTTGGTCGGAGAGAACCTGGGCCGCATCGTCAACTCTACCAATGGCGGCGCGGTGACGGCATCGACCAGCACTTACACCGGTGGTATTGCGGGTGTCAACACAGGTACGATCAGCGGTAGCGTGAATACGGCAAGCGTGACGGGAAGCACCTATGCTGGCGGGTTGGTGGGGTATAATGACAGCGGAACCATTTCCAGCAGTTCTGCGAGCGGCACGGTCAGTGGCACCTATTATGTTGGCGGCATCGCGGGAGCGAACACCGGCAGCAGCTTGATTACCGGTAGCACGAATTCCGGCACGGTCGTCGCCACGGGAAGTTATGTGGGCGGCATCGCCGGATATAACAGCACCACCAGCCAAGTGATTGGCAGCTTCAACAACGGAGCGGTGACATCCACGGGCGGTTATTACATCGGCGGTCTCGTCGGTTGGAACGATGGCACGGTGAGCGGCAGCATCAATTCCACCAGCGGCACGGTGACCACCACGGACGCCTATGGCATTGGTGGTCTGATTGGATACAATAAGGGAGAGTTGTCCGGTAGTACGAATGCCGGAGCGGTCACGAGCAAGAACGGCACAAACGTCGGCGGTTTGGTGGGAATGAATGTGAATCATGGTGTCGTGGAGGGCAGCGTTAATGCGGCCACTGGCACGGTGAACGTCACCGGCAGCCCGAAGAGCGGCGGTCTGGTGGGTTATAATGCTAATGCTTCCACCGTGAGCGGCAGCGTCAACTACGCGGCGGTGACATCCACTGGCGGCAATTACATTGCGGGTTTGGTCGGCGTCAATGATGGTACGATCTACGGCAGCACCAACGCCGGAACGATTCTCGCGGACAAAGATTATATCGGCGGCATCGCCGGACAGAACACCTCGACCGGGATGATCATCGACAGCTTTAATAACGGCGCGTTGACCGCGACCGCCAACAGCGGCCAGCAGAACATCGGCGGTCTCGTGGGCTACAACAACGGCACCATCAGTGGCAGCATCAATTCCGTTAGCGGCACGGTCACGACGACCAATGCCACCAATGTGGGTGGTCTCGTCGGATACAATCTCTATGGCACGGTGAGTGATAGCGCCAACTACGCGGCGATCACGACTACGGGCGGTCAAAAGGTGGGCGGTTTGGTAGGATACAATCTTGGCGGCACGATCACTGGCAGCACCAACGCAGGGAAGGTCATCGCCACCGGAACTTACGTCGGCGGCATCGCCGGACTCAACGAAAATTCCACCATCTCGGGCAGCGTGAACACCGGCACGGTTTCAGGTGTTGGCTACATCGGTGGCATCGTGGGAAATAACTCGGGCAGCAGCACGCTCACCAGCGTCACCAACTCCGGCGCGATCTTTGCGACGGGCGACAATGTTGGCGGTGTCGCGGGTTATAATGATACGACCAGTTCCGTGATCGGCAGCTTTAACAACGGTGCGGTGACGGCAAACGCGGGGCAGTACTATACCGGCGGTCTCGTCGGTTGGAACGATGGCACGGTGAGCGGCAGCATCAATTCCACCAGCGGCACGGTGACAACGACGAATGCCTACAATGTCGGTGGTCTGGTTGGATATAACGGAGTGGGTGCCTCTATAACGAGTAGCGCGAACTACGCGGCGGTGACGGCTTCGGGCGGCAGCGCCATCGGTGGTCTGGTCGGAAATCTTTACGGTTCTTCCATCTCCAACAGCACCAACTCCGGGCCAGTAACCACAACCAACGCGAGCGAAGTGGCGGGCGTGTCGGGCTATGTTTATTACGGCACCATTCTGGATAGCGTGAATAACGGCGCGATTTCAGCCGTGGGCGGTCAGAATATCGGCGGTCTGGCCGGTCAGAACAATTCGGGAACCATCAGCGGCAGCATCAACTCGGCCAGCGGTACGGTCACCACTACCGATAGTTATCTCTTTGTCGGCGGTTTGGTGGGCAATAATATGGGTTCGATCACGAACAGCGCCAACTATGCGGCAGTGACGGCTTCGGGTGGTAACCGGATCGGCGGCCTGGTCGGCCAGAATTACGGTGTGATCGCCGGCAGCACCAACGCAGGTACGGTGACCGCCATTAATGCGAGCAACGTGGGTGGTCTCGTTGGATACAACAGCTATGGCACGATCAGCGGCAGCATTAACTCCACGACCGGCACGGTCAGCGGGTACAACTATCTCGGCGGTTTGGTTGGATACAATGATCACGGATATGTCCAGAACAGCACCAACGCGGGTTCTGTGACGGGGCATGACTACGTCGGCGGTCTGGTTGGCCAGAACGAGAACAGCCTCATCATGGGCGGCGGCAATAGCGGCGCGGTCACGGGTAATGACAACGTCGGCGGCATTGTCGGTTACAACGATCCGAGCACGCTCAGCGGCGTCATCAACACGGGTACCATCAGCGGCGTGGATTATGTAGGCGGTCTTGTCGGTAACGACATCTCCGGTTTCATTACAGGCAGCACCAACTCCGGCACCGTTACGGCCAGCGGCTGGTACATCGGCGGTCTGGTGGGTAACGCTTACCTCACCACGATCACTGCCAGCGCCAACACCATCTTCGGCACGGTTACAGGATTGACCTACGTCGGCGGTCTCGCCGGTCAGGCCGCGAACAGCAATATCCAGAGCAGCACCAACTCGGGCGCGGTCTCCGGTTCCACTTTCACCGGCGGTATCGCGGGTGTGGCCAACACCTCCACCATCAGCCGCTCGGTTAACAACGGCATCGTCATCGGGACTGAGGAAGTCGGCGGCATCGTCGGATCGGCTTACGCCAGCACCATCATCCGCAGTTCGAATACCGGCACGGTCAGCGGCACGTTCCGGGTCGGCGGCATTGGAGGCGAAGTGGTCTTCAGCTCGCTGATCGCTAATAGCAGCAACTCGGGCACCGTCACCAACTCTGGCAGCGACACCGGCGGTCTCGTGGGTTATCTCAATTACTCGACGATTACCAACAGCCGCAACACTGGCACTGTCAGTGGCGTGAACAACGTCGGCGGCATCGCGGGTTCTGCCTCGATAGCGATCATCTCCGGCAGCACTAACTCCGGGCGCGTCAGCGGTAACCAATCGGTCGGCGGCATTGTCGGCAACGCGACGACCTCGACGGTTTCCAATAGCATCAACAAGTCGCGCATCGACGGCGTCCAGGATGTCGGTGGCATCGCGGGTTACTTCTTTGGCGGTGCAATCACCGACAGCTCCAATATCGCGGCGATTGTTGGCGACGACAACGTTGGCGGTCTGGTGGGCACCGGCTTCCTGACTTCCATCACCAGCAGCAGCAACTCCGGCAAGGTGAAGGCGAACAACAATCACAGCGGTGGTCTCGTGGGCTATGCCCTGGGCGGCACCATCAGCGGCAGTCTCAATACGGGTACGGTCAGCGGCCAGAAATACGTGGGCGGCATCGCGGGTGAAGCCGTCGGCGCTTACATTGTCGGCAGCGAGAATCAGGGAGAAGTCACCGGCAGGACTTATGTCGGCGGTCTCGTGGGTTACGCGAATAGCGGCACGCAGATTGTTTCCAGCAGCAACAGCGGCACGGTCACAGCGACCCATAACGACTACGCGGGCGGCCTCGTCGGTTATCTCGCCGACAGCACCCTTACCGACAGCAACAACATCGGCACCGTCAACGGCATCGATTATGTCGGCGGCTTGGTCGGCGGCGGCACGAACAGCTCGATTCTCAATAGCACCAATGGCGGCACGATTGTCACGACCGGCAATTATGTCGGCGGTCTGGCCGGCTGGCTCCGGAATAGCACGGTGAGCGGCAGCATCAACACCGTCGCGATCAGCGGTAACGATTACGTGGGCGGTTTGGTCGGTTACAACCGGAAGAGTTACATCGTCGGTTCGACCAATAGCGGCCCGGTGAGCGGTGCGTCCTATGTGGGCGGCCTGACGGGATACAATTTGAATAGCACGATCACCGACAGCGCGAATATGGCATCGGTCACCGGTAGCGGCGACTATGTGGGCGGCATCGCGGGCGTCAATGATAACGGTCGGATCGTCAGGAGCCAGAACACCACGGGCACCGTTAGCGGCGATACTTACGTCGGTGGCATTGCGGGAGCGAACACCGGCAGTTCTTCGATTATCACTGTCACTAATAGTGCCAAGGTCACCGGCAGCGCATTCGTCGGTGGTGTTGCGGGTTGGAACGAGGGGACGATTAGTCATGCCATCAACCAGGGCGCGATCAGCAGTGGATTTGTAGTCGGCGGCATCGTGGGTCGGAACTACTCCGGCTTGATCAATTCCAGCACCAATTCGGGCGCTGTAACGGGTAGTTACGCTGCTGGTGGCATCGCAGGAATCAATAACGGCACCATTCAGAATACGGTTAACCTGACCAGCAGCACCGTATTGGCCACCTCGGCCACGTACACGGGTGGTATCGCGGGGATTAATAGCGGCACGCTCTCTGGCGTGACCAACTACGGTAGCGTGACCGGAGATTACAATGTCGGCGGCATCGCCGGGGCCAGCGCTTCCTTCATTACCGGCGCGGCCAACTTTGGCGCGGTGACGGGTGGCACGGCGAGCGGCGGCCTGGTCGGATGGAATGACGTGGCTGGCTCGGTCTTCAATAGCACTAATTCGGGTACAGTGACGGGCAATACAACCAGCGTTGGCGGTTTGATCGGTTACAATGCAGGCACGCTCAGCGGCAGCGTGAATACCAGCACCGGCACGGTGAGCGGCTCGATCTATGTCGGCGGCTTGGTCGGAACGAACACGTCTTCCGGTTGGGTTGTCAACAGCACCAACAGCGCCAGCGTTGTTGGAGGTGGCATAAGCGCCTTTGTGGGTGGCGGGGTTGGTTACAATGCGGGCACCGTGAGCGGCGTTACCAACACCGGCTCAGTCGATGCGTTCGCCTACATGGGCGGCATCGTCGGTTACAACGAAGCGGTCGTTATCAATAGCACGAACAGTGGCAGCATCAGCGGCGTTCTCGTGGTGGGTGGCGGCATTGGTTTCAACGACTACACCGGCTCGGTGAGCGGTATCTTCAATGAGGGCTCGGTCAGTGGTAGCGAAGAGGTCGCCGGTTTGATCGCCGAGAATCACAGCGCGACCGGCACGACCGGCATCTTCAATAGCACCAACACTGGCTCAGTCACGGGTGACTCTTATGTCGCCGGCGGCGTAGGTTACAATGACGCGGGTATGATCAGCGGTGTGGTGAATACCGGAACCGTCAGTGCCACCGGCAGCGAGGTCGGCGGTATCGCGGGATCGAACGAGGGTGGCACGATCGTTAATAGCATCAATCGCGGTTCCGTCAGCGGCGCGGAATATGTGGGCGGCATTGCCGGTCGCAATCTGGCTACGACGGTGAGCGCTCTGATCATCGGGGTGACCAATTCCGGCAAGGTGACCGGCACGGCTTCGTATACCGGTGGCTTGGTCGGGGACAATGAGGTCAGCACGGTTCAGGACAGCTACAACGATGGCAAGGTGACCAACATGAACTCGGGAGCCTCGGTCGGTGGCTTGATCGGTTATAATTACAACGGCACGCTCTCCAACAGCATCAACGATGGAAATGTCTTTGGCGGTTACAATGTGGGCGGGCTGGTTGGGCATAATACCGCCGGTAGCTTCGTTGACGGCAGCACCAATTCCGGAAAGATCACGGGAGACGCTGATCAGGTCGCCACGGGCGGCCTGGTTGGATGGAATGAAAACAGCACCGTCTCGAACAGCGTCAATACCGGATTGATCAAGAGCACCAATTCCAATTCGTACACGGGCGGCCTGATCGGATATAACGCCGGCGGCACCCTGAGCGGCAGCCTGAACACGGGCACGGTCAGCGGCAAGAGCAATGTCGGCGGCTTGGTAGGTGACAATCTCGATAACAGCACAGTGATCGGCAGCACAAATTCCGGCATCGTGACGGGCACCGGCAATTACGTGGGCGGCTTGGTGGGATACAATGAAGACAGCACCATCAGCGGTAGCATCAATACCACCACAGGCACGGTCAGCGGCAAGCAGTACACGGGCGGCATCGCGGGTATAAGCACCGGCAGCAGCACGATTATTGCGGTCGTCAATATGGCCACAGTCGATGGAACGAAGTACGTTGGTGGTTTGATCGGCTGGACCGATACCCTCTCGCTCGACGGCACCAGCAGCAACAGCGGTGCGGTGAGCGGTAACAATTACGTTGGCGGCTTGATCGGCTACGCGGACACCAGCCTCGTGATCACTAATGGCAGCAACAGCGGCTTGGTCACAGCGGCGGGCAACCACGCGGGTGGGTTGGTTGGTTACATGGAGTCCGGCACGATCAGCGGCAGTGTCAATACCGGCACGGTCAGCGGTAACGATTATGTGGGCGGCTTGGTGGGTCAGGCGAAGGATACCTACATTTCTTCCAGCACCAACGGCGGCGCGGTCACCGGCGTGAACTACGTCGGCGGCATTGCGGGTTGGATCAATACACACAGCACGATCAGCGGGGTATATAATGACGGCATCGTCTCTGGTAGTACTTACGTCGGCGGTATTGCGGGTCAGAATAAGGGCGGCGTAATTGAGTCGAGCTACAATGTCGGCACGATCAGTGGCTTGTCCATGGTGGGTGGTATCGTTGGTTTCAATAGCAACGGTGCGGTGATTCGCAACAGCAGCAACAGCGGTCTTGTGAGCGGTGACTCCACTGTTGGCGGCATCGCGGGTTACAACAACCTGAGTACGATTCGCAATAGCGACAATCATGGCGCGGTCACCGGCACGACGAACTCCTCCTACATCGGTGGTATCGTCGGTATCAACGAGGGCGGCACGATCAGCGGCAGCAAGAATACAGCCACGGTCAGCGGCGATACTTACATCGGCGGCATTGCGGGTGCGAATATCGCCGGCGGTTCGATCACCAATAGCACTAACTCGGGACGGATCACGGGTACGGGTTCTGACATTGGCGGTATCGTCGGTCTCAACGATAACAGCACCCTCTCCGGAGTGCTCAACAAAGGCCGGGTTGCAGGCCCGAGCAGCGTGGGCGGCATCGCCGGAAGCAGCTTCAACGGCGGTTACATTAGCGACAGCACGAACTCGGGCCGGGTCCTGGGAACCGGATCGTACTCCTACTCCATTGGCGGTATCGTCGGCACCCTCGCGGATGGTACGCTTAGCGGAGTGGCCAACACTCGGACGGTTAGCGGTGTTTATGGAATCGGCGGCATAGCGGGCACCGCGACGAATGGCTCAATCTTCGGCGCAACCAATGGCGGCACGGTCAAGGGTACTGGCACAGCGAGCGCCGGCATTGGTGGCATTGCCGGTTACTTCCAGAGCGGTACGATCAGCGGTGCTTTGAATAATGGCACGGTGACTGGTTCGTTCGGGATCGGTGGCATCGTTGGTGCGATCATTAACGGCAGTGTCCTCTCAAGCACGAATACCGGCGCTATCTCCGGCGATTCATACATCGGCGGAATCGCGGGTTACGCGCAATCAGCGACTCTTGATGGGGTCGTCTCCAGCGGTGCGGTGACTTCGGTGAATGGGAATGCGGGAGGAATCGTCGGCTATGCGTCTTCGACCTATATTAATAACTCCACCGCCAGCGGCTCCGTGATCGGTTCGGCGACCGATTCCACGTTTATCGGCGGACTTGCGGGCTACATGCTTGATGGCACGGTCAGCAACTCGATTGCGACCGGCGCAGTCAGCGGCGGTGCGTTCATTGGCGGCTTGATCGGATTCAGCGACCTCAATACGATCAGCATGAGCGGGGCCACGGGCAACATCACGGCCACTTCCACGTCGGCGGGCGGGTTGATCGGCTACGCCGTGCTCACCAGCGTCAATTACTCCTACGCGACCGGCTCGGTCACGGGCACCGACAACGTGGGCGGATTGATAGGTAATAACGTCAACAGCGCGCTCTATCAGGTCTTCAGCACGGGAACGGTTTCCGGTAACGAAAACGTCGGTGGCCTGGTCGGCTTCAACGATGCGGACTCCGTGATCAATGAAGCGTACAGCCTCAGCACGGTCTCGGGCAGCACGGCGGTCGGCGGCTTGATCGGTTACAACGCGGGTGCGGTGACCGATGCGTACAGCGCCGGGAAAGTGACCGGAACAAACACGGTCGGTGGTTTCATTGGCAACAACACCGGCTCGGTGGCGACCAGCTTCTGGGATTACCAATCCTCGGGCCAGAACAACGGCGTGGGCGCGGGCAGCACGGTGGGTATTATCAAGAAACCGACCTTGTTCATGAGAGAGCAGGGAACCTTCACCAGCGTCGGTTGGGACTTCACTCCCGGCACCGGCATTTGGAAAATTCACATCGTCGGGAACCAAGCCGAGAACAACGGCTATCCGTTCTTCCAATGGCAAACTTTGCCACTCGAACCGATGACCCCGGCGCCACCCGTTTCGATAGACGACCTGGCCGCTCAGGGATTGTTTGACAGTTTCACAAATTCTTACGATAGCTTCCAACGTGCCGTTGTTTGGTATGAAGACACTGGAACGAGCAAATTTGCCCGTTCCGTAACCGGGCCGTCGTTCATCTACCAGCGCAATCCATTGCCGGGAGCGTCAGCGATCGCCCGGGGAACGAGTTGGGATTATTAGCCCGGATATTTCACCATGAAACGGAAAACTGGCTTGATCTCCGAGCGAAACTCATCGTTGCTTCCCGGTTACAGATTGCGTTGCAATAGGCACCCTCGTCGCGCCTTGATTTTCGCTCGTATCTCTGCGTCATTTCTCCATTTCCTGATGAAATAACCGGCTTAGGTAGCCGTACCGATTTTGGTGCAATTTAAAGTATCGTGCACAGAG
>DBTH01000160.1:0-6948 GCA_002306945.1 Methylacidiphilaceae bacterium UBA1321
GCCCCGGCCCCACGGGGATGTCGTGATCCTTCGCCCAGCTGATGAAGTCCCAGACGATCAGGAAGTAGCCCGTGAACTTCATCTCGATGATGATGTCCAGCTCGTATTCGCAGCGCGCGCGGATCTCGTCGGTGACGACCGGGTAGCGCCTCTTGAGCCCCTCGTGCGCGAGGTGGCGCAGGTAGTCGTCGGCGCTCGAGAAGCCCTCGGGGATGACGTAGTCCGGGAGAAGCGGTCCCGGGTAGGTGATCTTCAGGTCCCCGCAGATCTCAGCGATCTTGAGCGTGCTCGCGAGGGCCTCGGGGACCTCCGCGAAGAGCCCGGCCATCTCCTGGGGGCTCTTCATGTAGAACTCGGGGCCGTGGAAGCGCATGCGCCCCGGCTCGTCGCGCTTGCGGTTGGTGCCGATGCAGAGCAGGACATCGTGGGCCTCGGCGTCCTCCTTCAGGAGGTAGTGCATATCGTTCGTGCACACGAGGCCGATCCCCGTCCGCCTCGCGATCTCGACGAGGGCCTTGTTCGCCTTCTTCTGCTCCGGTATCCCGTGGTCCTGGAGCTCGAGGTAGAAGCCATCCTTCCCGAAGAGCTCCGCGTAGCGCAGCGCCAGGCTCTCGGCCTGGGCCTCCTTGCCCATGAGCGCGAGGCTCGGGATCTCCCCCGCTATGCAGGCCGAGCTGCAGATGAGCCCCCTCGCGTGCGTCGCGAGGAGCTCGAAGTCGATGCGGGGCTTGTAGTAGAAGCCTTCCAGGTGGGCCGAGCTGATGAGCTTGAGGAGACTGTGATAGCCGTCGGGGTCTTTGGCTAGCAGGATCAGGTGCGAGGCGGGGTCTTTGCCAGAAGGGGTTTTGCGTTCCAACCGACTGCCGGGAGCGACGTAGGTCTCGCAACCAATGATCGGCTTGATGTCGGCTTTTTTGCAATTCTTGATGAACTCAATCGCTCCGAAGAGATTCCCGTGGTCGGTCAGGGCGACGGCGGACATGCCCATCTTCTTCGCCGTCTTGGTGAGATCTCCGGTGCGGCAGGCGCCGTCGAGGAGGCTGTATTCGCTGTGAACGTGGAGATGGACGAAGGGTGTGGACATAATAACCGGGGCAGTCTTCGATTATGAGAAGACATTCGCCCAATCGCGAGAATTTTCCTGTTTTTATGCGAAGAAAAAGGCATTCTACTGGATTGACTTTATGGCCCCAATGAACCGAGCTTACTGGAACCGCAGCGCATCGAATTACAGTGACGACATTTTCTCGGTGTTGCGCAATGACCGCAAGGGCACGCTTTTGCGCTGTCTGGACAAGGTGGCGTCGCAGCGGGGCATGAACATGGCGGGCGACCTGGGTTGCGGCATCGGGATCAATCTTCCCGAGTTGGCTAAACGCTTCCGAACGGTTCACGCGGTCGATCTTTCACCGAAGCTCCTGGAACGTGCCGAATGGGATGACCACGGGTTTGGTAATATCGCCTATCGAGTGGCCGATTTGAGTCTACCGCTCAAAGGACTGCCGCCGCTCGATTTCATTTTCAACGTCAACGTCCTCATCGCGCCGTCCGAAAAGATTCGCAGCGCCATTCTCGATACCCTCTGCGCGGCGTTGCGGCCCGGAGGAAAACTCCTGCTGGTCGTTCCCTCAGTGGAATCGGTTTTGCTGACGGCGCAGCGGTTGGCCGAGTGGAACCGGCGGCGGCGCGTTGCCCGGTTGCCTGACAAAATCCTCAGTCGCCAGCACCCGGAAACGGGAATTGTGAAGATCGAAGGCGTTCCGACCAAGCACTACTTGCGGGCGGAAATGGAGGGGGAATTGTCGGCCCGAAAGCTTCAGGTGGTTGAAACGCATAAGATTGAATATGAGTGGGATACGGAATTCGACGTAGCCCCCGACTGGATGCGGGAACCGTATCCCTGGGACTGGTTGTTTCTTGCAAAGCGAGTCCGGTGATGAGGGCGGGAGCACAATTGACTCCTTTTTTTCGAACTTTAAGCTATGCTGTAACGTCATATTCTAATTGAACATCCTTATGAACTCCCGACTTCACTCCCTTTTCCGTATTTCCGCCATGTCCGCTGCCGTCGCGTTGCTCGTCGGTTGCTCCAGCGAACCGAAACCGGTCAGCTACGTTGACCCCAATGCGCAGGGTTCTGTCGCTGGAACCGGCATCGAATCCCAGGACATCAACGCCGCCGTGTTGAAGGCCGCCCAGTCGATCATCAATGTTCCCCAGATCGCTTCGGCCAAGGAACCGCCGATTGTCATCATCACACCGGTCTTGAACAAATCGGCCAGCCCGATCGACACTTCGCTCTACACCAGCGTATTGCGCGACACGCTTCTTAACAACACCGGCGGCAAAGTTCGCTTTATCGACCGCACCCAGGCCGGTTTCAACCAGCGTGAACAGCAGATGCTCGAAAGCGGCGAAGTCAGTGGTCCCGCTGCCGCCAATCGTGCCGCCCTTACCTATAACTACATCCTGACGGCCGAATTGCAGGGCATCTCCATGGCCAGCGCCCAGGGACAGAGCGACTACTTCCGCATTTCCTTCAAGCTCATCAACAAGAACGACGAACTCCTCTGGACCAACGCCTACCAGATCAAGAAGGAAGGCCAGGAAAACGCCGTTTACCGCTGATCGGCTGATTCAACGGAAAGGTTCTCATCAGCCTGTTCTGCTTTCGATCAGGACGTTCACGATTCATGAAGATTCCGGATTTCAACCGTACCTCCTTGCGCAAGGGGATAGTTTGCATTGCCCTGTTGCTTCTCGCGGGCTGTTCCGGCCCCGAGAAACAAGGACCGACTGCGCAACAAATTGCCGCCGCCAACCAGCAGGCCGTTTCGGAGAATTACCCCGCCGGGTTGCGTTCCGATTACGTCGACCTTCTCACGCAGGGCGAACGTCAATACGTCCTCAACGCGATGAAGCTCGGCATGGATGCGATTCATCAGGGCTACCCCGACATTGCCAAGCGCACCTTCGACCAGGCCATCAAGCGTGTCCAGGCCTTGCAGGAAGGCGCCGCCCAGGCCGAACGCGCCAAGAGCAAGTTCGTTCCCGAAGAGGAAAAATGGTTCAAGGGTGAAGCCTACGAACGCGCCGCCCTCTATCTCTACCGCGGACTTCTTTACGCCGCTGATGGAGATTGGGGTAATGCCGCCGCTTGCGCCAAACGCACGCAGCTTGAGGATATTTCCTCCAAGGAAGAGGACTCGGGCGACTACTACAGCGCCGAATGGCTGCTGGCGCTGGCTTCGCTGAAACAAAACGATCCCGGCACCGCGAAGGACGCGCTGGCCCGCGCGGCGAAATTCCCGAGCAAACAAGGCGATGTTCCGCCGCCGCACGAAGGCGACAATGTCCTCGTCGTTGCCGAAGCCGGTCACGGCCCGGTCAAGGTCGCTATTGGCGAATACCGCGAAAAGCTCACCTACGTCCCCGGCGAATGCAAGACGGTCAAGGTCTCCGTTACCAATTGCCCTACGCCCATGGAAAATCTTCCGGCTGCGGAAAGTCTCTACGTTCAGGCCACTACCCGCGGCGCCCGCAAGGTCGATTACATCCTCAACGGCAAGGCCGAGTTCAAGGCCGCCACCGACATGGCCGGTAACGCCGCCATCATCGCTGGTGCCGCCACCGCCGCCACCAGCAACAACAACACCCAGACCTTTGTCGGTCTCGGACTGGTCGCCGCCGGTCTGATCTCCAAGGGCGTTTCCGCCGGAACCCATCCCGAAGCCGATACGCGCATGTGGGACAATCTCCCCAGCAATCTCTTCTTCTACTCGTTGAAGTGTCCGGCTGGCACCAACAACATCACCATCCGCGCCTTTTCCTCCACAGGAAATATTGTGAAGGAACAGACCGTTCCCGTCGTCATAAACAATCAACAAGCCTTCACCGTCATATGGATAAAATTGCCCTGAAAACTCCCGTCTCTCCGAGTATCCGCCTCGTGACCAATACCGTTCGCTTCCTCATCTGCGCGGTAGCCTTCGCCGTGATCGCCTTTCTCTGCTCCTGCGCTGAAGGTCCCACCGTTCCCGCCAGCAATCCCAAAAGTCCCGAAGCCGCCGGCGCTCCCGTCGTCCTGCTCGACGAGGACATGGAAGACAATATTGCTGTCGATCAGGTTCGTTTCGGTCGCACCTCGAATAACCTCCTCGCCGTCCAGGCCAATATCCGCAACCGCACCGACCACGACATTTCCATCCAGGTGCAGACCCTCTACCGCGACCAGTTTGGCAACGCCCTCTACTTCAATCCCGGCGACGAAACTCCCTGGATGAACATGGTCGTCACTGCCAATAGCACCACCCCGTACCGTTCGCAGTCGCTGAGTGCCGCAGCGCAAAACTTCACCGTGCGCATCCGCTACATGAAACGCCCCTCCAGAGATTAACCGCCCAGCGGCCAGAGGGAGTGCCTTTCTGACCGGAAAGTTCCCCTTATGAAAATCTCCACGCAATCGCTCCTGACTTTTCCGGCAATTCTCGGATTGTGGATTGCCGCCGTTCCGCTCATGGCCGACACGGCCGCCAGCGGTGCGCCCGCTCCATCTGTTGACGCCCAACACGCCAACAGCCTTTCTCCGATTCCGAACGGACAGGTCGTTGTCGACCAATTCCGCGCCTCGTACGAAAAGCAGCAGAAGCCCCGCATTCTCGTCTATATCAATCGCGAATTGGTTCCCGAGAATCGCCTCGTTCTGACCGCCCGCACCGAGAAATCGACCCAGGTCAAGGGCGACGTCACCGAAAAATCCGGTAACGTCAACGTCCAGGTGGGCTCCAATAACACCAAGGAAATCAACAGCGGTGGCACGATCCTCACCATCAATCCCCGCGAGACCGGAGCCGGTGGCGAGAAGAAGGAAAGCACCTCCACCTATTCCGCACCCACTACGGACAATGACCTGGGAATCACAAAACTGACCACATTCGACATGCGGCAGCTCGAGGAAACCTTCCGCCGTCCCTATTTTGCCGCCGGAGCGCGTTTTGTCGACCAGCGCATTGCTGCCACGCTCCTGCGCCCGTTTTCCACCGCGAGCGAACGTTTTCTCACCGCACCGACGACCGACCAGGAAAAGGCGCAATTCGACGCCCTCAAACAGTGCACCGACATCGTTATCGAATTGCTGGCCCGCCACTACGAAGTGTCTCATCCGACCCCCGCAGGCGATAGCACGATCCGCCGTCTCGACATCGTCGCCACCGCCTTCGATATGAAACAACCTGGCCTCGTGCTGGGCCAAATCAGTTCCGAGACCCTTTTCGGCTTCAACCAACCCGGCGGCACCCGCCGTCCCGTGACCGATCTCGAAATCATCGACCAGACCGCCTTGGCCCTCATGCAGCAACTCACCCATTGAGGGGGTTGCGGATAGCTTGCCCAGTATATTGCTTTTGCGAACAATCAGGGTGAATGGTATTCACCCATGCCTACGTTAAAGCGTCGACCTGCTTGCTCTACGCTTATTTCATTGTAGTGATCGTGACGCCAGACGATAAACGTCATTTTGGGTGAAATGGACAGCGCTCGGACGCTTTGAAATTGCTCCAGGTTGCCAACCTGAATTCCATCGAGTGCCACGATGATCGTGTCGATCTGGAATCCAAGCGAGATAAGTCGTTCGTTGGGGATGAAATACACGCCGTCGCTCGGCTTTTCGCGGAACGAACTGAGCGATACTCTGTGAACTCCGTCAGGGAATGCCTTCTTGAGGTTTTTTTCCGCGGATTCCAGGAATTCCTTGGCTCCGGGACGTTCGGGGTGACGACTATAGAATGCCGCCAACGAATTATTGCTGTTGTAACGTTCCATAATAGCGCGGGCCAGCTTTTCCGCGCCATCGAGATCACCCATTTTATCCTTCAATTCCAACAGTGTATTAAGTCCTCCGCTGGAATAGACATCAGCCGCTTTTGTTGCGAGTTCGAGCGCTTTGTCTTTTTGTTTGTGCTCGTAGTAATAGTTGACGAGCCAGGATGCTTTATTGGATGCGCGAACCGCGTCCTCATCCAGATCGAGTCCCTTCTGGTAATACTCGGCGGCCTTCTCTTCGAGATGATTTTTGATGAGCCGTTCGGCCAGATCATAGTAGGCATCCGGATTTAACCTGGCGGCCTTCTCGTAATAAGGGATGTATTTCTCGGGCTCATTCATGTTCAGACCGATCTGAATTGCAAAAAGATAGTTATAGTCCGCAAGAGGCGAGAGGATTTTTAGAACATCGTTGAAGTCGTTTGAGTCGGCGGAAACACGGCGGCTGTAGTTGTAGGCGATGAAGGGGTTGAGGGGTGCCAGTTTATAATAGGCAGGCATTTCATCGTTGAAGTTTGGAACTAAATCGCGATGGCATACGTTGTAGGTCGTGCCAAGTGGCAGGGCAGGATCGTACCATTTGCTGATGAAACCGGGTGACAGACAGTCGTTGCGAATGATAGCGGCTTCAGGAATTAGCGGGAGATGTTTGAGGGCAAACTCGTACGCAGCATTTTTGGTGGATTCAAGTTCTTCTTTTTCAGCCCAGCGCATATCCAGTAGCGGATAGAAGCTCAATAGAGAAACCCATTGTTTAGCCTCATTTTTAAATGTGGCGGCAGCCTCGGGTGCGCCCCACATGTCGTGAATGTGGTGATAGACTCCCTGGGTAATGTGTAGAATATGACGTTGAGAGAAAAGTCCCCAGTCGCCTGGGCTGATAACAACTAGATGAAATTGGGTGGGTGAATCCTGTACTACTGGGCTAGTGGGAGGAATGTTGAGAAATTCGTGGATTTTATTTGGGACGAATTTTCTGTTACCGGCTTCCATGACAGATTGAAGTTCGCTCATTTCTGAAACGAGAGCCTGTTCGCTGAATTGATGACCCTGACCGACACTTACCGATCCCTCAAAGAGCAAGCGTGTCCAATCGGGGATCTGGCTTAGCCGTAACTATTCAAAACC
>DBTH01000160.1:7298-16858 GCA_002306945.1 Methylacidiphilaceae bacterium UBA1321
TGTTTTGAATAGATACGGCTTAGTGTGGAGTCGCCCTGAATGAAGTTAGTGGCGTTGTATTGCATATTTTGCGCAATCAATGACCGGACATATTGAAGGCGAATCAGAAGAGGTTCAGATTCAGGATGGAGGACGACTTTCCAATTCAACTTGTTGCGTAGTACGAGTGCGCGAATCCATGTTTTCTTTTCTTCGCTTGAAGGCTCTTTCTTTTCCCACTCGTCGATCTGTTTTTCTGCTTCGACTTGCCGTCCGGCGATCGTGGTCAAAATGATTTCGGCGGCGATTCCGGCATCGCTTGGGGCGTTATTCCCGCGGAGCGCGCGCGCCAGGATCAGGTGAGCAGACAAGCCATTCAATGCAGGTCGGGCGTCATAAAAATTGCCGGACGCTTCTCTGAGTGCCATGGCTCCCCAAACGAATGCGGCTTGTTCGTGCGCTGTATAATCGAGCGGTTCTTTCGTCAAAAATTCAGAGAGTCTCTGGTTTTCTTTTTCGATATTTTCTGCGCGCAGGTCGATAAGCGTTTTGAGTGGATTTCCATCCAGAACAGGTCGTTTTCTATCTTCCGCAGGGAGGTTGAGTGAGGCGAGCAGGTCTTTGGCAATGGAATCGTAAAGAGAGGGAGTCCAGACGCATTCCTCTATAGTCAGATCAAAAGTTTTCGGTTGTACGGAGGACTGTGTTTGAAGAATAATTTTAAGCGCATTCGGTTGCGGATTGCTTACGGAAACGGTTGTTTCGTGATAAGGATTGTGGGAGTTGAGCGATGTGACGTAGCCGATTGTATCCGCGACGGATTTGATAATGGAATAGGCGACCCACGATTGCTCGTTGTGATATGGGTTGGCGTCAGACTTTTTTGTATTTTCGACCGATGCGTTGGAGGCGGGTGGATTTTGCAGGGAAACTGGTTTTTGCAGAAAATGGTAAGCAAATAGAGAAGCGATCCCTATGATAATAATGAGAAAAACTCCCGCCAATAAACGCGTCTTCATGAATCCTGTACCCCCGTGAATGACTTGTGATAAATCTCTTGGATTCCTTACTTACGCCATCGCGGAATAGGTGCAAGCACGAATGTTGGAGCGAGGCAACGACGACGACGTTACTTCGAGGGAATGAAATAAATTTTCGCGGGAAGGTGTTATGTGGTG
The DNA here is from genome assembly GCA_002306945.1 of Methylacidiphilaceae bacterium UBA1321. Classification (GTDB taxonomy): domain Bacteria; phylum Verrucomicrobiota; class Verrucomicrobiia; order Methylacidiphilales; family UBA1321; genus UBA1321. The sequence continues at coordinate 8,456 of DBTH01000160.1, forward strand.
AAAAGGTTGTTGGGTATCTGGCGGGATATTTTGCTCAATCGATGTAACTTTTGAGGACTTGAACCAGTTCCCGGATGTTTTTCTGGCCGTCCTTGGAGGTGGACGCCTCCTCGATGCAGTGCTTGAGATGGGACTGGATGATTTTTTCCGAGAGTGATTTCAGTCCGCGGCGCGCGGCGATGATTTGCATGAGCACGGCGGTGCAGTCGTAATCTTCCTTCAGCATTCGTTCGACTGCCGCCACCTGACCGCCGATTTTACGCGCGCGCAACGCGAGATTTTGCGCTTCGTCTCCAGGGTGGCGGTGTTCGTTCTGTCTCATAAAACGTACTCTATCAGAAGGATCTCTTGACGTAAAGAAAAGCGGTTGCGCCATACCCCATGGGGGTATAAGGTATGTGATAATGAACGACGCAATCCTTGGCACGATCCTGTTCACCGGTTTTACCGTGGCTTTCTTCCACGCAGCCATTCCGACGCACTGGCTTCCTTTTGTCCTGACGGCCCGCGTGCAGAAATGGAGCCCGCTCAAAACAATCGCCGTCACTGCTTTTGCCGGTTCGGGTCACGTGCTGGTTACGGCGTTGCTGGGTTTTCTTGTTGCCTGGTGCGGTATCGTGTTGAACGAAAGGATCGGTTCGTATTTTTCGTCGATTGCGGGCGGGGCGCTGATTCTTTTCGGATTGTACTACGTCATTCGGCAGCTTCGCGGCAAAGGGCACGGCCATTCCCATGGCCACGGAGGTCATGAGGAGCATTGCCAGTGCGGGCATGGTCATCACCACGATGATGAGCATGGAGAATGTCACCGCCATGATGTTGCCGACGTGTCTGAGCGAAAATCGGATTGGGCTGCGATTTTGAGTTTGTTTGCGCTGTTGACTTTTTCGCCGTGCGAAGGCTTTTTGCCGGTATATGTCTCCGGCATTCACTACGGCTGGGCGGGATTCTTTCTTTTGACCCTGATCCTGTCGGTGGGGACGGTGGCAGGAATGGTGATTTTCACCGCGCTCACACTCGCGGGGATGAAAAAGTTGAATCTTGAATTTGTAGAGAAATACGAGAGTGGAATCCTTGGTGGATTATTGGTTTTGCTGGGGCTTTTCGTTGTGATTTTTGAACACTGAACAATCTGGTTTTAATATGAGCCATTACGATCATCACGAACATAAGCATGAGCACGGGTCGGAGCGGAAGGATCAGTGCTGCTGTTGCCATGGCCACGATCATTCGCATGAGAAGACGGCTGCCTCGTCTGGCAATTTGCTTCTTCTGAATCCCGATGCGCAAGGTCGCGTGCAGACGGTGTTACGTGTGGCGGGAATGGATTGCGCGGATGAAGTGGTGGCGCTGGAGGAGTCTTTCCGTCCGATCAAAGGAGTGCGGGAAGCTCGGGTGAATCTGGTCGGTGGCAAGGTGACGCTTTTTCACGATGAATCGGTCACGGCGGAACTGCTCATTCAAGCTGTAGTCCGCGCAGGAATGACTGCGGTGGTCGATGGGGGTAAATCCGGCGAGACGTTGGAGGATGCGAAATTCTGGCGGCAGATGGTTGTGGGAATTTCCGGCGTGGCGATGGCAGTGGGGTTGATTCTGGAATGGTTCAAGGTAGGGCCGGACTGGGTTGCCGATATTCCCTATGGCATAGCGATTATTGCGGGGGGATGGTTTGTTGTGCCGAAAGCGTTTCGCGCGTTGGCGCGGTTGTCGCTGGATATGAATGTTCTCATGAGTGTCGCGGCATTCGGTGCGCTGGCGATTCATCAATGGTCAGAGGGAGCGGCGGTGGTTTTTCTTTTTGCGCTATCGGAATTGCTCGAAGCGTTCAGCCTGGCCCGCGCACGAAAGGCGATTCAATCGCTGTTACAGTTAAGTCCGGAGACGGCCTGGCTCAAGAAGGGCGCGGACTACGTCGAAGTGCCTGTTGCGGAAGTGGCGGTTGGGTCGACGATTGCTGTGAAATTGGGAGCGCGAATTCCGCTCGACGGCGAAGTGCTGGCGGGACAGTCGGCGGTCAATCAGGCACCGATTACGGGCGAGTCGATGCCGGTGGACAAAAAGGCCGGAGACATTGTCTATGCGGGAACGATCAACGGGAGCGGATCGCTGGAGGTGCGGACAACCAAGGTGCATTCGGAGACGACCCTGGCGCGGATGATTCATTTGGTCGAGGAAGCGCAAAGTCAGAAAGCGCCGGCGCAGCGTTTCGTCGATGTCTTTGCAAAATACTATACACCGCTGGTCATGGTGGGAGCGATACTGGTGGCACTGATTCCGCCGCTATTGGCGGGGGGGGAGTGGCTGACGTGGGTTTACCGGGGATTGGTGTTGCTGGTGATTGCCTGCCCGTGCGCGTTGGTGATTTCAACTCCGGTTTCAGTGGTATCGGGGCTGACGGCGTTGGCGAGGCGAGGAGTTCTCGTTAAAGGAGGAGGGGCGCTCGAATCGTTGGGGAAGCTGGAAATTCTCGCAGTTGACAAGACAGGGACGATTACCGAAGGCAAACCTCGCGTGACCCGCGTAGTGCCGTGGAATGGAGCGGCGGAAAGCGAGATCCTGCGGTTGGCGGCGGCCATCGATGCACATTCGCAACATCCGTTGGCGCAAGCGGTCGTTTCGTGCGCGCAGGAAAGAGGGATTTCGTACCCGCGCAGTGAAGGCTATCAGGCGTTTCATGGCCGGGGAGCCGAAGGCGAGGTCGAGGGGCATTCTTATTTTGTAGGCAACCACCGGCTGGCGCATGAACTGGGTGTCTGCTCACCCGAGTTGGAGGAGAAACTCGCCGGGATCGAAGCCGACGCGCAATCGGTCGTGGTCGTCGGGCATAAGCCGCATGGTCAATGCCGAGGTGAAGTAATGGGAGTGTTGGCGGTGGGCGACGCGGTCCGCTCCAATGCCGTGGAGGCTTTAAAAGCGTTGCACCGGGTCGGTGTCGGGAAAGTCGTGATGTTGAGCGGGGATAACCAGCGTACCGTCGATGCAATTGCGAGGGAGACTGGTATTGATGAAGCTCGTGGAGATTTGTTGCCCGACCAAAAGATCGAAGAGATCCGGAATCTTCTCTCGGAGGGCAAGTGCGTTGGAATGATTGGCGATGGAGTCAACGACGCTCCGGCCATGGCGGCGGCCACGGTGGGTATTGCGATGGGCGGTGTCGGAACGGATGCGGCGATTGAAACGGCTGACGTGACGTTGATGAAAGACGACCTGGAAAAAATAGCGGAAGCCATTCATCTGGGACGCCGGACACTCGGCATCATCCGTTTCAATATCGGATTTGCTCTTAGCCTGAAAGCGGTATTTCTCGTCCTGGCGGTGCTGGGCTATACGAGTCTCTGGCTGGCGATTCTGGCCGATACGGGCGCGACGTTGCTGGTGATCGCGAACGCGCTCCGGTTGTTGAAAAGATGAGATTGCCGGGAGTTTTTTCGCTGTGGCGAGATCGTAATCGCGGCGAGCAAGCGTCAGTCAAGAGCGTATTCGAGAATCCAGTCGGCAAGTTCGGCGGGGTTTGACGGGCCGTGCGGGTGGTGGTGGCAACCGGGCTTGAGGTAGAGCTTGATTTCGGAGCCGAGGGCCTGGACGCGTTCGGCGAGGATCTGGGTGTTTTCATCCCAGGGAACGACCTCGTCGGCGTCGCCGTAGACGTGGACGAGCGGGATGCCCGCGCGGACGATGGGGGCGATGTTGTCGACAGGGTTGGCCGGCCAGGCGAGGGCTTCCTGTTCGGATTTGAATCCGTAGCACTTGAGGAGTTCTTCCCAATCGGCCTGGCTGCCGGGACCGTTACCCCTGCCAGCGGGCCAGCTTTTGAAATCGCAGACGGGGTTGTCCGCATAGATGAGACCGACGGAATCGGTGTGCTTGGCGGCCCAGTTGTAGACGTAGAGGCCGCCGCGGCTCAGGCCTTCGAGGACGGGTTTTTTGTGAAAACCGTATTTTTCGGTCAGTTCTTTGTAAAAAACATCGAAGCGGGTCATGGCGGCGGGGCAACCGAAGGTGTTGCCGACATTCATGTAGCCGAGCCACCAACCGCGTTTGAGCATTTCGAGATCGAACTCGGGGAAGGCGTCGAAGAATTCGGCCCGCCAGAGCCAGCGTCGGCCCTGCACTGGATTTTTGGGTTCGACGATGGTGACGGGATTGTGGCCGATCTGGAAGTCGTGACGCAGGTAACCGCGGTAGGTGTTGTGGGGAAAGTTGGGTTTTTCGCTCATAGCGGTTTTGCGTAGGTCACCCTGCCGCTGGAGTGGCGGTCAGGGTGAAGGGGGCGTTCCTGGAGTCAGAGGCCCAACATGAAGTTGAATATCTTGTCGCCGTGTCCGGGGAGGTGTTCGTGTCCGAAGTCGGGATAGAGGACATAGCTCTTTTTCGAGGTGATCTTGTTGTAGGTGGCGAATTGGGTCGAGGGCGGGCAGATGTTGTCCATCTGCGAGACGAAGTAGAGGACTTCGCCCTTGATGCGGGGGGCGAGGTTCTGGATGTCGATGTAGCCGAGCTTGGTGAAGATTTCGTCTTCGCGTTCGTGATTGGGGTCAAACCAGCGGAAGAACTTTTTGAGTTCGTCATAGGCGTCCTTGGCGAGATCCATTTCCCAGACGCGGCGGTAGTCGCTCAGGAAGGGGAAGACAGGGGCGACGAGTTTGATGCGCGGTTCGAGCGCGGCGCAGGCGACGGTGAGGGCACCGCCCTGAGAACCTCCCATGGCTCCGACGCGGGTGGGGTCGACTTCCTTGAAGCCCATGACGATGCGGGCGAGTTGGGCGGTATCGAGGAAGATTTGGCGGAAGAGGAGTTTTTTCGGATCGGGATCGCCGAGTCCGCGGATGAAGTGGCCCTGAAGGGTGTTACCTTTGACCTGGCTGTTGTCTTCGCTCAAGCCGGACTGACCGCGACAATCGAGGGCGGCAACGGCATAGCCTTGGGAGACGTAGTTTAATTTATCGACCCATTCACCGCTGTTGCCGGAGTAGCCGTGGAACTGGAGGACGGCGGGATGGGGTTTGTGGGGTTTGGCGGGACGGAGATATTTCGCATGGATGCGGGCGCCGCCGACGCCGGTGAAAAAGAGATCGAAGCATTCGGCATTGGTGGGTTTGATGGCGGTGGTAGGGATGAGTTCGATCTTGGGATCGACCTTGTCGAGTTCCTTAAGGGCGGTGTTCCAGTAGGCGTCGAAGTCAGAAGGACGCGGGGTGATTCCAAGGTAATGAACCAGTTCGGAGAGGGGTTTGTCGAGAATAGGCATATCTTTTTGTGCTTAGCGGATGGAATCTCAGCGTAAATATCAAAATAGGCGATGGGTTTGACGGTTTTTGGAGTCTGCAGGTGTATGGGAAGGCTGGCAAAGGGAGGTGACGCGGCAGTTGACGGGGAGGCGGGGAGGTGAAATGATTACCCTTATTTACAGGGTAATATATAAACATGACTCTGGTTCAGTTACTGATTTGCGGTGGAATTATCCTTGCGGGATATGCGTTGATGCAATGGCCATCGGCGGCCTTTCGCAAGGCGGGGGTCTTGTTTTATTGTCTGGCCAGCAGCCTGAGCGTGTATTTTCTGACAGGGGTGTGGTGGATCGGATTGGCGGTGCTGGCGTGCTGGATTTTATTTCCGGTATCGGAGTTGGTCTACGTGCTGCGTCAATTGCGCGTGCCGCGGGAGCGTGTTTTTGAACAGGTGCGGCGGGCTCCGCAGCAGTTCGAGGAACTCAATGCTCTGACCAACGAAATGGCGCAACTCGGGTTCCGGCAGGTGGACGATTGCGAATGGTATTCACCGATGCACACGCAATATTACCGGCTGTTCGTGCACGAAAGCGGTCCGTACCATGCGGGGTTGAGTTTCATTTACAACGAGCAATTCGGGTTTCACTTCATGTCGTACAGCTCCCAGGATTTGTCGGGGCGGGTGTGGATGACGTGGGATTATCCGCTGACGTACGGGCTGAAGATGCCGCCGGAGGTGGCGTTATTCCGGGCGCTGGATTGCGAGACGCCGGGAGAATTATTCGGTCAGCACAAGGAATTTCTGGCGATCAATAGCGTTGAAAAGGGATTGATCCAGACACCGCTGGAAGCGCAGGCGGCCCGGGAACGGCTCGACATGACGTTGCGCAAACAATTGGAGTATAACATTCGACAAGGCATCCTTTCGCCCGAACAGTTGTCCAAGGACAATTTTCGTTATTCCTGGCGCGGCACGATCTATGTGACGCAGCAGGTATTGCGCGATTTGGTGCGGTTGTAAATACGCCGCAATTACATTTGTCGCTAAAATTGAATTGCGAGCAGTAAAAACATTGACCGTCCGTTAAGGTCGGCCTATTGCTAACATGATTCGGAGTATTTAAATATATGGCGTTGAAGACAGAATCAGAATTAACCGCGCCACAGCGAGACACCGTCAACCGTGCACGGTCGGCCTTGAGTGCGCGCAATTACGACTATGCGATCACCCTTTTGCTGGGGCTGGTCAAGAGCGAACCTCTATTCCTCGAAGGTCGCCGCTTGCTGAGGGCCAGCGCGATCCAGAAATACAAGAGCCTGTCGGGGTTTGCCCGACAGATGACCGGGGTGAAAATCGCCGGGCTGGTGCTCAAAGCCAGCGCTGGCAAGCGGGAACCGCTCGAAGCGATGAGCCTGGCCGAGGACATCCTCGCCGTCGACCCTTACAACCGCAAAGGTAACGAACTTGTAGGCGAGGCTGGCGTGGCTCTTGAAGAGCTCGAAATCACCGCCATGGCCTACGAGACCTACAAGGAAGGCAACCCGAAGGACAAAAAGAACCTCATGCATCTGGGCGATTTGTACATGAAGATGGGTGAGTTCCCGAGGGCCGAGCAGACCTACAGCGCTATTCTGGAATTCGATCCCCGCGACGGCGAAGCCGTTCACGGCATGAAAAACGCCAGTGCCGCCAATGCCTCCCGCAGCGGCGGTTGGGATTCGGCCAGCGATTACCGCGACCTTATCAAGGACAAGGAAGAGGCCAAGCGTCTCGAACAGGCCAACCGCGTGGTGAAGTCCGACGTGGCCATCGACGATCTCATCGCCCAGGCCTACGAAAAAGTTCAGGCCGAACCGAGCAATCTCAATCACCCCAAGCGCATTGCCCAGCTTTGCGAGCAGAAGGAGGATTTTGCCAGCGCGATCCAATGGTACACCTATACCTACGAAGCCGGTGGTCGCACGGATAATTCGCTTGAGAAGAAAATAGACGATCTGAAGATGACCGTTCTCGATCACAAGTTCGAGGCCCTTAAGGAAGCCGCCGCCACCGATCCCGCCGTGGCGCAGCAATTGGCCGAAATCGAGAAGGAGCGCAGTCTTGTCCTGCTCGATACGGCGAAGCGTCGCGTGGAAAAGTACCCGAACGATTACCAGTACCATTTCGAACTCGGCGAGGCCTACTACAACGCCGGTCAGTACCGAGAGGCGTTGCCCGAATTGCAGCTCGGCACCAAGCAGCCGAATGTTCGTTCGCAGGCGCAGAATCTCATCGGCATGTGTTATCTGCAACGCGGCATGTACGATCTGGGTGAGAAAGTCTTGCGCGATTCCAAGGCGGAACTGCCCGTCATGGATGGCCCGAAAAAAGAGATTACTTACAATCTGGCTTTGCTCCTGGAAAAGATGGGCAAGAAAGAGGAATACATCGCCGAACTCAAGGAAATCTACGAGGTTGACATGGGATTCCGCGATGTCGCTCATCGCGTCGAAGCTTCTTACGGCCATTGATACTAGGAGGACTCCGTCCTCCTAACCTCCTGCCAAGGGTATGATACCCTTGGAACCCCACTAAAAGGGCGGATAGCAGGGCGCTCGCAGCGAGCACCGCCATCCGCCCTTTTTGAGGTTTCCAAAGGAAATCATTTCCTTTGGCGGGTGTCTGGGGGCAGAGCCCTCAGGGAGAGAGTATGCTGAAGACGAAATTTGAAATGGTATTGAGTGCGGTTTTGCTGCTGATCATTGGCGGCTTGGGCGCGTGGTGGTATTTGAGACCGACGCCGAAGCAGCAATTCATTCGCGAGGTGGAGAAGGCTGTGGCGACGGTCAACGAGGGCAAGCATATCCAGATTCAGGAGAAGTTCTCGCCGGAGTTCGTCCAGTATCTTCAGGGGCAGGGGGTCGAACCGCGGCAGATTCTCCTGATTTGCCGCCAACTCGATACTAACCAGCAGGCGCAGTACCGGATGCAGAAGCTTTCACTCTATGAGGAAAAGTTCTTCGCCGAGGTCGATTTCGTGCGGAAGAGCACCGACGGGGAGCAACTCTTTACGTTGCCGTTTGTCTACCGGGACGGGAAGTGGTGGATCACCGACCACTTCAAATCCGAGAAGACCTTTGAGTCGCTCCAGGGGTTGCAGCAGTAAGCAGCGGAGACCGGAGACCGGAGACCGGA
>DBTH01000160.1:17193-20206 GCA_002306945.1 Methylacidiphilaceae bacterium UBA1321
ACCGGAGACCGGAGACCGGAGACCGCAACGAAGTTGCGGGGATTGTGACGAAACCTGATTAGGCAAGAAGGTTGCGTTGTCCGGAGTTGATCCAGAATAAGAAAATCAAAACAGGAACCGGATATTTTATCGACTTGGCTTCTTCCGGCCTCCCTCCTCCAGTCTCCCTCCTATAACACCGCCCTGAGTTCGTCCTTGGGAGCGCGTACCGCGAAGTCGGCGAAGCTTTCGCCTTCGAGCCGGTGGGCCTGGTAATGGCGCAGGAGTTTGCCGATGGAGGAGTGGATGTCGCCGGGGAGAATCTTGCCCTTGAGGAGCTCGTTGAAGCGGGCGTGGTCGCCGAGTTTGCCGCCGACGAAGAGGTCGAAGCATTGGGTCATTGAGCCGTTGACGCGGGTCATGGCGCCACGGAATCCGATGTCGGCAATCTGGTGCTGGCCGCAGGAACTGGTGCAACCGCTGAAGTGAATGCGGATATTGTCCTTGTAGTCGGCGCATTCCCTTTCGAGCTGGTCGACGAGGCCGATCATGCGGTTCTTGGTTTCCACAAGGGCGAGATTGCAGAATTCGATGCCGGTGCAGGAGACGCAGCCTTTGCGGAAATTGGAGGCGTTCCAGACCAGGCCGGCTTCATCGAGTTCGCGCTTGAGCGGTTCGAGATTCTTCTCCGGGATATGGAGGAGAATGAGATTTTGCTTGTTGGTCGTGGCGATGCGGTCGAGGCCGGGTGCAGCGTATTTCTTCGAGAGAGCAGCCAGCGTTTGAAGTTGGTAACCGCGGACGCGACCTCCGGCAAAGCTGATGCCGACATAGTAGAGGCCGGGCTGTTTTTGTTCCTGAATGCCGAGGTGGTCGCTGTCGGGATCGGTCGGGAAGTGGAATTCACTGTGGCGTTCCCATTTGCGGCCGGAGAGTTCCTCCATCTTGGCGAGAACTTTTTCCGCGCCCCAGTCGGCGACGAGGAATTTGAAACGGGCGCGGTTGCGCTTTTCGCGGTAACCAAAATCGCGGAAGACGACCGCCGCGTAGTGAACGGCAGGCAGGACGTCGTCGGGTTTGAGGAAGATGGGCAGGGTTTGGGCGAGGTGAGGGGAGCTGGAGAGACCACCGCCGACTTTCATGCCGAAACCGGCTTCGAGTTTGCCGTTGATTTCGCGTTCCAGGCCGAAGACGCCGACACAGTTGATGTCGGGCTGGCTGCAATGGATGCGGCAGCCGGAGACCGAAATCTTGAACTTGCGCGGGAGGTTGGAGAATTCCCGGTTGTCGGTGAAGTGGCGGTTGACGGCCTGGAGGATGGGCGTTCCGTCGATGATCTCGTCCTTGTCGATCCCGGCGACGGGGCAACCAGTGACATTGCGGGTATCGTCCCCGCAAGCACCGGAGGTGGTCATGCCAACGGAATTCAGGCGCGAGAAAATGGCGGGGACGTCGGTGACAGTGAGCCAGTGAAATTGAAATGTCGCGCGCGTGGTGATGTCGCTGAAGCCGTGAGCGTAGGTGTCGGCGATCCAGGCCATCACTTCAAGCTGGTCGGCGTTGAGTTGGCCGCCGGGGATTTTTGTGCGCAGCATGAAGTATCCGCTGTCCTTGGGTTTCTGGCGGTAAAAGCCGTACCACTTGAAACGCTCGAAATCGTCTTCGGCGATGGTTTTGAATCCGGTCGTCGCGTAGCGGAACAGGTCGTGAATGACGTCGAGGCCGTCCTTTTCCAGCTTGAGCTTTTCCTGCGGAGTGGGGCCGGGGACAAAGTGACGGGGGGTAGACAGGGAGGTTGTCATAGGTAAATTCTTATAGACTTAGTGGAGAATCTAATATTACCGCTTTTTTTCTTCCTGCAAGCCGGATTTGATTTTTTGTAGGTTTACAGAGTAGATATTGTTCTTTTTGTTACTGTGTCGATTCGGTGACATTTTGTTTTCGTACTGGCAACTTGTTGAGACTGGGTCTAGCTTTGTTATTACCACAGGCTATATTTTCGTATGGTGCTTAAAATCGACTTACATTGTCATTCCCGTTTTTCTGCCGATGGAGTGGCGGAGCCTGAACTGATGATAGCCGAAGCCCGTCGCAAGGGTTTGCATGGCTTTGCGATTACCGATCATAACACCAGCGCCTGCGTGGAGTATTTCGAACAACACGGCTTCCTTAAGGCTGACGGTACCGCGGTCAACGGATTGCTCATCGTGCCGGGTCAGGAAATCACCACTTCGGAGGGGCATTTGCTCGCGCTCGGGGTGCGGTTGCCGGATTTGAAGGGGATTGCGCCGAAGGATGCGGTGAAGTTGATTCACGAACTGGGCGGATTGGCGATTCCGGCCCATCCCTACGACTTTTTCCGCGCGGGTATCCGCGAACCGGTGATGAACACTCTTACCGACATTGATGCCATTGAAGTGTTCAACGCGGCGACGACCTTCAAGCGTTACAATCGGCAGGCGTTCCAATACGCCCAACGGCGCGGGTTACCGATGACGGCGGCCAGCGATGCGCACGATCATCCGGCACTCGGAACGGCGTACACGATTTTGCAGGCGGAGGAGTTCAGTGTCAAAGGCGTGCTCGACGCTATTCGTCGCGGGCCGCAGATTCACCAGCGTTATCTTACGCCGAAGGACGCCTTCAAGAAGACCTGGAACAACGTGTTTCGTCTCAGCGCCAAGAAGAAGGCGCGGATCAAGGCCGCCCATCAGGGCGTCTTTATCTGAGCTGGCGGGCCGCTTCGAGTTGGTGGCGAAGTTTTTAAACTGCCGGGCTTTCGTTTAGGCTCGCGCCTATTTCATTCGTTTGAAGGGAGAAAAGATTGTTGAGGGAACTTCCTGTGCTATGGATGGGGTTGCGTTTATTGCTTTTTATGAATCCCTTTCGCTTTTCGAATGCCGTCCCGATCTTCAGTTTTGCCCTGATTTGTTCGGGCGTTTTTTCTCTGACTGCGGCGGAATATCCCCCGAATCCGGGGAGTGAGGACGGGATCAAGGGGTGGCGTCCGCTTTGGATGCGCGAGCCGGACGCC
>DBTH01000142.1 GCA_002306945.1 Methylacidiphilaceae bacterium UBA1321
CTGGCCGCCGCGCTGGGCAAACCCGGCGTTGCCCTCTTCGGCCAGACCAATCCCGAGCAATGGAGTCCATGGAAATCGCCGATCATCGTTCACCGGGCTCCCGAACCCGAACGTGTCCTCGCCGACATATCACCCGAGACAGTCTTCGAGTCGCTTCGGCAGATCGTTGCCGCGCGCGTCTGAGTCCGAGGCAAATCTTGCCATTTTTCCTGAAGTCGCTTTTTTCGGAAAAGACCGGTACGCTATTTCATTCAACAGAATTTTATGATGACCATTCGTTTGCCATTGATTTGCTTCAGTTTGTTTCTGGCGTTTTTTGCCGGAGCAGTTCGCGCTGACAATACCATTTCCATTACTGCTGATAGTTCCCTGCGCCCGGTTCTGCCGCAACTGGTGCAGGCCTGGGCGGACGATCAGGCCGACATGAAGGTCGATCTCCAGTTCACCAACTCCGAGTTGTTGCAAAAGCAGGTGGTAGAAGGCAAGGCAGGCGACGTGGTCATCTTTGCCAGCGCCAACGATGCGCGGGAAGCGTCCCGCCGGGGATTTATCGCCGGTGACGACATGAAGACATTTGCCCGCAACGAACTCGTCGTCTACGGTCGCAAGGGGATCGTCAAGGACGAGGAACTCGACTGGTACGATCTGCTGGCCCGCGAATGGGACACCTTCGCCATGGGTAATCCCTCGGCGACGGTGAGCGGTCGCGCGGCGAAGTCGGCCATTGAGAAACACGATCTGGCGGCTCGCCTCAAAAGCGATGGCCTCCATCTGGCTGGCAACGAAACGGCGGCGCTCAATTTTGCCAAACGGGGCGAGGCTGATGCCGTTTTCCTTTACCGCACCGATCTGGTCAAGGCGAACCTCCAGAACTTCGTCATCTTTGCCATTGATGCGGGAGATTACCCGGCGATTGACTACACAGCGGCACCGTGCAAGAACACCAAGGCCATTGAGACGGGCCGCAGTTTCATTAAATCCCTCACCACTGCCGAAGCCCAGGAGACCTTGAAAAAAGCCGGTTACGGAGTGGACGGTCCGGGCCCAGTGTCTTCGCCACGTCTACGCCCGTGACCGGACGGATGTTCAGGTGAGACTGCGGTAGACCGAGGTACTCTATAAATTGAATGTCTGCGGTGTTGTGAACCGGAAATACCAGGTGACAATTCACCAATGAGTGTTCCATTTCCTGCCTGCCGCCGTTTGTTTCGACGGGTGGTTTCGTTCATTCTATCGGTTTTTTGCTGCATGGCCGGAGCCGTGTGCAGAGCAGAGCCTTCTGTGACCGGTACACAAAATATCGATTCGCAAACGGTGGTTCTCAAATGGAAGGAGGGGAAACAGGCGGTGTTTCTGTTGGAGTTTGACGACAGTGCACCCAGTCATTTGCAAAAAGCACTGCCCGAATTGCGCAAGCACAAGATGGTGGGCACCTTTTATATCAATCCGGGTAATCCTCCCTACAAGGGTCTGAAGGACGAGTGGGAGAAGGCGAGCCTTGAGCCGGAAGTGGAATTGGCCAACCACACTTACACCCATATCGGCGCGACGAGTCCGGAGCAACTCGATGAGCAGCTCAGGCTCTGCAACGAAGTCATTGAGAAGGCGTATCCGAACCGCAAGCATCCACGTCTGATTTCATTCGGCCGTCCGGGCGGTGTGCCCTGGACAGTGACCGAAGAGCAGAAAAAGGCGTTGCTGGATAAATATCATCTGGTCGAGCGTCCGGATTTTCATGGTTATCCTTTCCAATATAAAACCAGGGAGGCGGTTCTGGCGCTCGTCGACAAGGCGCTCGCCGAGGGAGAGATGGGACATCACGATTGTCACGGTGTCGGTGGGGACTGGCTTGTCACGCCGATGGATGTTTTCACGGCCTTGCTAGACAAGCTTGAGGCCAATCGCGAACGGATATGGATTACCGATCCCGTTTCCTGGCACAAGTACCACACTGAGCGCGAGGGGGCCAAGGTGACGGTGATTTCTACCGTTGGAGACAGTATCAGTTTGCGGCTGGAGAGCCGGGTGGATCCGGAATTTTATGACATGCCGTTGACGTTGGAGACTCGCGTACCTGCCGGGTGGACGGAGTGCACGGTCATTCAGGGTGCAAACCGTAGCACCGCGAAGGTGAGTAATGGTGTGGTGCGTTATTCCGCGTTGCCAGGTGGCGGAGAGATCGTTATTCGACGGTCGTAGTGTTGCGTTTATTTGAACGATTGTAAGAAGGATTATATATATTATGGATAAGCGATGGGAATTGGTCTGGTCTGACGAATTTGATTATTCCGGATTTCCCGATCCGGCGAAGTGGAACTATGAGGTGGGCCAGATTCGAAATCAGGAGTTGCAATACTACACGGTCCGCCGGCTCGAAAATGCCCGGGTGGAGAATCACTGTCTGATCATTGAAGGGCGCCATGAAAAATACGAGGGCGCGGATTATACCTCTGCGAGTCTTCATACGCTGGGGCTTCACAGCTGGCGTTACGGACGGATCGAGATGCGTGCGAAGCTGCCTTTTGCGCTCGGGACGTGGCCTGCCTTCTGGACGCTCGGTGATGATATAGAACGCGTGGATTGGCCGCGCTGCGGCGAGATCGACATTATGGAGGCGGTCGGTTTTGAACCGGGACCGCTCGGTGTGTATAGCAATGCCCATTACGGCGAAGAGAAACATTTTGCCTACATCGGACCGCGCGATATGGCCGCGTACAAGCCGGATTCCCCGGAATGGCTGGTGTCGAAGGGCTTCCTGCCGGTTCCGGATGCGGACAAGGCCTTCCATGTCTATGCGGTGGAATGGCGCGAAGACCGGCTGGATTTTTACGTCGACGATACGCTTTCCATGACCTACATGCGGGCGGATTCCAGGGATGGCAGTTGGCCTTACGACAAGCCGCATTATCTGATTGTCAATCTGGCCATTGGAGGCAATTGGGGAGGGCAGTGCGGAGTGGATGCCTCGGCTTTCCCGCAACGCTACGAGATCGACTATATTCGTGTCTACCGGGAAATAAAGTAGGGATTGTACGGGATCGTTGTTATTGCCAGTATTGTTCAATAAGTAGAACCGTGAGTCGTTTGACGAAGCGTTTGGCGGGTAGATACTTTACCGTTATGAGAGTCATCTCCAATATCCGGCGCGCGTGTCTGCGTGCGTTCGCTCTAGTCGGGCTGTTTGCGTTGCAGGCGGCGTTGAGTCATGCACAGGAAGAGATAGCGATTAAAAATCCCGGATTCGAGGAAGCGATGACCGGATGGACGGCTTCTCCAGACGATACCAAGGGCGGGCTGAGCCAGGTGGTGGCGGAGGCGGCTCATAGCGGCAGCGCGGGGCTTTGCGTCAAGCAGGACGCGACAGGGCCGGGTTCGTGGCTTCAGAGCGGCCGTTCCGAGGTGCAGCCGAACACGGCTTATACGCTGAGCTTCTGGGCGCGTTGCGTGGAAGAGAGCGGATTGGGAGTGTGGGTTCAGTTCTACAGCAGCGACCGTAAACCGATTCAGACTCCATCGCAGGTCATTTCGCTGGTTCCTGCGAATTCCAGGGAGTGGACCGAGTGCCGCCTCGAAATCCGCACGCCGGAAAACGCGCAATTCATCACTTTCGCCGTGCACTGTTTTTCAAAGCGGGTTTGTCATGCCTATATCGATGATTTCTCCCTGAAGCTTTCGACTGGCGCCCCAGCTCCGGTTGCGGAGAAAAAAGGGCCGGAATATCCGAAGATCGATCCCGCTCGCATCAAGGAAATTGCTGTCATGCTGGATGCCAAGCCCCGGGGAATTGGTCCTTCGTTGAGTGACCGTAAGGTTTGGGATGCGCTCGCCGCAGATGCTGCTTTCAAGGAAAAGACCATCGCGTTGGCCACTCGTTTTACCACGGAGCCGATTCCCGAGGTGACCAGGGAGGCGTATGAAGCATCGGCCAAGACCGGCGACCGCAAGGATAATGTGGCGATCGACCGGCGGCGTTTCCGTATGGTGAATTTCGTCCTCGCGGAAGGAATGGAAAATCAGGGCCGGTTCCTTCCCTTTATTGACAAGGAGATACTGGCGATTTGTTCCGAGCATACGTGGATTCTTTCGGGCCATGCGAAATTCATCAAGGCCAACGACCTGGGCACGGCGATGACTGCGTGGAACCTCGCTTCGGCGGTCACGATTCTCGGGGATAAACTTCCCGAGGAGACGCGCAAACTCGTCCGGGACGAAGTGCAGAAGCGGGTAATCTCGACGTATCTCGACCAATTGCACGGCAAGATGCCTTCGGATTTCTGGCGCATCGACGAGGCGAACTGGAACGCTGTGGTTCATGCCGGGATTACCGGTGCGGCGCTCGCGTTGGTCGATTCACCGGAAGAACGGGCCGAGATCATTGCGGCGGCAGAGGTGGAGACGCCGTATTATATCAAGGGTTTTCCTTCGGACGGCTATTCTTATGAAGGCATGGGTTATTGGAAATATGGTTTCGGACACTATGTGATGCTGGCTGAATCGGTTCTGGCGGCGACGCACGGCAAGGTGAATTTCTATGCCATGGACGCGATCCCCCTCCTGGCGCAATTTCCGCGCCGCTTTGAAGTGACGGCGGGAATTTATTCCGCGTATTCAGACGCGCAATTTCTCGAACAACCCAGCCTCCGGCTTTATAACATCATCGATTGGCGTTACG
>DBTH01000225.1 GCA_002306945.1 Methylacidiphilaceae bacterium UBA1321
TCGATCTTGCCGTCGTTGAACAGGTCTCCAGAAGCTGAGCCGCGGGCTGCGATGACCTCGGCCAATCCCGTGCCTTTCAGTGGTGGAACGTATTCGAACTTACGGGACTTGGGTCCATTCGGTACGTTATGAAATAGAAGCGGACGTTGAGCCCAGGACGTGCCCCACTTGTATTGGTCCACCTCTGGGTAGACGTGTCCGTTCACTTCATACAGATCGAGCCAGCCATCGTTGTCGTAGTCGATGAATCCATCTCCCCAGCCGACGAATGGAATCGTTGGCTGCGCAAGACCGGATTCATAGCTAACGTCGGTAAAGCTCACGTCTCCGTCGTTGTGATACAAGACTTTGTAATCATCCCCAAAGTCCGTCACATAAAAATCGATAAGCCCGTTGTTTTCGTAGTCACCCGCGGCGATTCCCATTGCCGCAATCTCGCGCCCATCTTTATTCAGCGCAAAACCTGAAATGTACCCTTGATCCTCGAAAATGCCGGCGCCCTTATTCAAATAGAGAAAGCCTGGCTCGGAATCGTTGCCCACTACAAGATCGGGCTTGCTATCGCCATTGATGTCTACAAATATTGCTGCAAATCCGTAGTATTTGCTCTTGTCTTCAACACCAGCCTTAACTGTTGTCTCTGTGAATGTCCCATCGCCATTGTTTCGAAAAAGGTGATCGGCTTCGCCTGGCAGTCCTCGAGGGCCGCAATTCACCCCAACGCCGCGATAGAGACATGCCGAATTTGACTCATCCTTCGAGAGCGCATCGACTAGCGCCTGATCGTAATGTACATAGCCGGATACGTAGAGATCGAGCAGGCCATCTCCGTCGTAATCTCCCCATGCTGATCCCGGAGTCCAGTTATCGACTGCAACGCCGGCCTTTTCTGCGACATCCGTGAACGTGCCATCGTGATTATTGTGATAGAGTCTGTTCTTGCCGAAGTTGCCTACATAGATATCGGCCCAACCATCGTTGTCATAATCGGCTACCGAACACCCGTAACCCCAGCGGTCGTTGTTGACGCCCGCCTTGTCAGCCACATTCGTAAATGTTCCGTCGTGATTATTGCGAAACAGCGCGGCATGGGGAGGCTCTTCCTTGCCATCAAGCGCGTTAAAAGTCGATCCATTTACAAGATAGATATCGAGCCATCCGTCATTATCGAAGTCGACGAGGCAGACTCCCGATCCGTTGGTCTCTACAATATATTTTTTCTGCGGTGTTCCCATCTTGTGGACCCATCCGGACAAGCCTGCTTGTACGGTGATGTCCTTGAAGACCATCTCACCAGAATCAACAAAGCCGCCTGCCGTGATCGGCCGCTTTTGAGCATCGTAAACTGGCGCCGCTACTGCGCCTGAAGCGATCCCCCCCATGCCGTTCCGTTGTGGCGGTTGTGTCTGGCAGACTGCGCTGACATACGCAACCGCAATCAGCATTGCTGGAAAGCGACGAGAGAGAAACAGAGCACTTCTCCTATCCGATAAGGACACTAAAGGAACTGTGACGATATTCTAGAGCAAATTTGGAAATTGCGTAGACCGAATGGCTGTCGCTCAACAGCTAAAGCCCGTCGTTTTATGAGCGCTTTTACGCCAAATGCCAAAATGCTCCAAACAAAATAATACGAGAGAGAAGGCGAGAGGGGCGTCGGTTCGAACCGATGTTCCCCTTTCCGCCTTCTCTCCCGGAGTTGTTACAAATTAGAAGCTGGCACGTAAGCGTAGTTGCAGATACCGTGCAGGCAGTTGACTGGTGGAATGTCCAAATAGCGTGCTTGACATATCTGAAGTCACGCCGTTGAGGTTCGTGCGATTGAAGAGGTTGACAACATCTCCTTTTGCTTCGATCTTCATCTTTTCACCGAAGAACCATGGAGTGTTGAAGGATTTGCCGAAAGTGAAATTCAAGTTGTTATAGCCCGGCCGGTCGTAGGTGTTACGTCCGAGAGAGCCTTCATGGCCAAGCGTTGGAGTTGGGAAGTCTTTTTTCGCGAAAAGGCCACCCAGGTAGTCCGCTTTCTTCTTTCCAGAGAGATGTGCGCCGAACGAAGGCACGTTTGGAACGTCCCAAGCGTAACCATCCGCGTTGTAATCTCCGCCCTCATTCCCGGTCACGTTCCCGGCCGAATCGAATGTTGGGCTGAATGCGCTAGAGGTGTACACAGTGAATGGCAAACCAGTCTGCAGGACCCAGACCCCGCCGAATTGCCATCCGCCGAGGACGTTTCGGACCACGACGCTCGCATAGTTGTTTGGAACCGTCCATGTGCCGGTAGCTGAGAATTGCTGACGGATGTCGAAGTCGGACCTTCCACGCTGCGCACCAAGATTAAAGGACTGAATCACGGGAGTTGTCGATGTGATTGCCCCTCCGCTCAATGAGCCAGACGAACTGAATGTATCCAGACTCTTGCCATAAGTGTAGATACCTGACAGAGCGAGGCCGTGTGTTGGACGGCGCGTTACTGATAACGAACCGTAATGTCCGATTGAATTTGCGTCTGTCGATCCATAACTGATGGTTCCGAAGTTCGGGTTGAGTCCTACTGAAGATCCTTTGTTCACAATCAGGTCCCCAGCGAAGCGGTTGATATTTGCATTATTCAATACGGGCAGATGATGAGCCGCCGAGGCAGAGTAGTTAACCTCAACGATCAAGTTATTCGTCACTTGTCGTTGGAGGCTGAGAGTCCAATTGTAGACTTGGGCCATCGTGGCTTTTGGATCATTTCCGTTGATGGCGGTCTTACTCAGGACCCCGTTCAGCAAAATTCCACCGTTGGCATTTGTCGTTACATTGGAGGTGTCGACGACCGGGCAATCGATGAAGAACCCCGACGGAGCTTCACAGAACTGGAAGACAGGGGTCTGCCCTTGCTGCACGTTCAGCGATGGAGTAAAGATCAACGGCGGATTTCCGGTTTGTGCGGTCATTTGGATGAACGGAGGCTGATCCATAAACATTCCGACGCCGCCGCGGAGAGATGTTTTGCCGTCGCCTAATACGTCCCATGCAAATCCAACCCTGGGCGTAATGAAGCGCGGGTTGTGATCTACGAAATAGTCGTGAGCTGTGTAAGCAACGGCGCCATTCGCGATTTTCTCGTTAATGTTCGCACCATCACCCAGAGTAAAGTTGGTTAGCTTCGGGCTCTTGATCGAAAACAGGTTTGCGATGTTGTCATACCGAACCCCTAGATTCAATGTGAGCCTGGGAGTAATTTTCCAGTCATCCTGTGCAAACAATCCGGTATAGAAAGCCGAACGGACATACTCGTAATGGGCGATTTTATGCGTGCCCAGATCAACAGGGGATCCTGTCTCCGAGAAGGGTAATCCCTGAACGAAATCGAGGATGCTGCTGAAACTGTAGCTTGGACGCGCGCCAGCGCCGGTTTGCTGCAGGTCAGCCTCTCGAACCTGGTCCTGCTCCAATCCAAACCTCAGCGTATGGTTGTGGATCGTGTCCGTCAGGACGTCACGCCAGCCAACTGTGGTTTGGGTAAAGTTGCCGGGACCCCAATTCGAGAAACCGGTCATTCCAGTCACACCGACAAAGGGAATAACGAAGGAAGGTCTTCCGCCGTTCTGCCCATAAGGCCGAATCATGTTTGCGCCCGCCTCGTTAAGCAGGTGCGGCGAGAAAGTGTGGGTCCAATCGACGTTAACAAAATCCGAGCTGTTGAATTGATCGAGATCCAGTCCCGGCCGCCCAGTGGTGCCAATGGACGTATTCGTCATCCGCATTCCATCAACATAGAAGCGATCGCTCGCGCCCAGGTAATAGTCACCGCGGACGTTCCATTGATAGCCGTTCTTGGGAACGGTGTAATTGATGTTGGTTGTACCCAACGCATTCAAGGTTGAGGGGATTCCACTCGGAGCCGCATAGTAGCTCCCGGTAATATCACCAACTGTGGTGAAATTGCTGGTCGGATATGTCTGAGGCGGAGCCAGCAAAAAAGCTTGCGTTCCCAGGCTATTGGGAAGGTTGGTTTTGGCCCAGGTAACGAAATCCTGAGTTTCCATAGTCGTTTGATAAGAGTTGGCCGCGCTTGAGCGAAGCACATCGATGGCGCCAAACCAGAACAACTTGTTCTTGATCGCCGGGCCGCCCAATACAAAGCTGTACTCATTTCGCTGCGATGATTGAAGGGTATCTTGGAAATGAGTCCGTCCGTGCAGGACGTCGTTGGTGAAATAGTAATCAAACGCGCCATGCAGATCGTTTGTACCCGATTTAGTGAAGACATCGATCGTAGCGCCGGCATTTCTGCCCTTTCCGGCGTCGAAGGTATTTGCCTCAACCTTCATTGATTCCACGATCTCTGGGTTCGGGGATATTGAGGTGCCACCACCTCTTGACGGAGTATCGGTGTATGCGCCGTCGATCATGAAGCCGTTCATTTCCTGACGAAGCCCGGCGGCGTTCACGTTGACTGCGTACTCGTTTGTATAGTTATCCGTGGATGTCACGGCGTTTCCAGTGACTCCCGGCGTCAATGCAGCTAAACCATAGACGTTCTGGCCGATGAGCGGCGTGGTTGCAAGCGTGGTTTCCGATATCACAGCACCTGTTGTTGGCGTGGCAAGATCGAGAGCAATATCCGCAGCCGAAACGGTAATGCTTGTGGAAACCGTGCCTACTTCAAGGACAGGGGCAAGAGTTCTGGTCTGACTAACCTGAAGAACAAAATGCGGATCTTGCCATGTCTTGAATCCGTCCATCTGAATTTGGATTGAGTACGTCGAGGCTGCGATGCTGTCGATACGGAAGTATCCAGCGTCATTCGTCATTGCGGTCTTCGCCACACCCAAGCTTGTATCAGTGATAACAACCTTGGCGCCTGGAATGGCCGCTCCTCCCGAATCCTTCACCGTTCCCTCAATGCCGCTCAAAAATTGAGCGTGGATGAGTTGTCCGGAGAGAAGGACGATGAGTGCGACAAAGGCAATCCTCGCCACATTTCTAAGTCTGGTCATAACGTCTCCTAGTGGATCCCGTACAGACGGGCAGTTGTCCGCCTATTCCGGATGGTTCGTTTCGCCCCACTCCCGGTTTCTGCGTTTACCCTCGGGTAAACGCTTACCCTGGTGAAGCTTTTGTATGCCCTGCGGTTCTTTACCGCCGGGCATTTTGGGGGTTTTGGTTGTATTTACCGCTCTTTCAAACTTGAGCGGCCTTCCCCGCTTGATTTGGCCGCTAAATTCCGGCCTGTCCTGATCCACACGAAACGATATAGACCGGAAATAGGCAATGCCAAGTAATTTACGGTGCAATTTACGGAATCATGCGAAGCTGAAGCTCATATGCAACTTATTTATCAACAAGCACTTAAGGCAGTACATAAACGGCGCAACCGACTCCATCGTCCGATGCGCATTTGAGGACACTGCTTGAAGGAGCACGCCGCTTGAATGGCGGCATGAAGAGAGATGGCTACAATTTCTACGAGCAAAAAATGACAAAATCGCCCGAGGTGCGTGTCTCCCCCCAGAGCATCGCTCTCCGGTGCTACCAGAAATTTGAGGCGACGACATGGGGTGGTCCGGACACTCCGTCAGTGACATCGGTCCTGAGCACCAATTCCAAACTCATCGACTTCCAGTTCTTTGGGGCACTCTTGAGGAAGTCTCCGAGGTCGTCTTCGCTTGATATGAATTCGACCGCTGCTTCGGTGCCGCGGCTGGTGAGTGCCGCGACCATCACCGTGAACTG
>DBTH01000030.1:0-240 GCA_002306945.1 Methylacidiphilaceae bacterium UBA1321
GGTTCTGCTCGGCGGGGAAGAAACCGGGCGTGATCGAATTCACCCGCACGCCCTGCGGCGCCCATTCGCGAGCGAGAAACTTGGTGAGATTCATCACGGCGGCCTTCGCGGCCGAATAAGTCACCACACGGCTCAGCGGCAAGTGCGCCGAGACGCTGGCAATGTTGATGATACTGCCCTTGCCGCGCTTGGCCATCGCCGCGCCGAATTCCTGGCAAGGCAGCAACGCGCCGCCGATCA
>DBTH01000030.1:511-755 GCA_002306945.1 Methylacidiphilaceae bacterium UBA1321
GTTCATATCGAAATTCGCGCGCCAATCGTTCGCGTCGATCTGCTCGAACGCGCGGCCACCGGCCACTGTCACCTTCGGATCGTTGCCACCGGCAGCGTTGAGCAAAATGGTGGGAGCGCCCAGAGAGACTTCGACCTCCTTGTGCGCCTTGGCGAGACTTTCGCGATTGATGGCGTCGGCGGCAAAGAACTTTGCCTTGCCCCCGGCCTTGGCGATGCGCTGCACGCAGGCTTCGCCGCGTTCC
>DBTH01000030.1:1030-1402 GCA_002306945.1 Methylacidiphilaceae bacterium UBA1321
TGTTGCGACCGAGAACGGCAACCGACGCGCCCGCACTGGCCAGCCCTTCAGCCAAAGCGCCGCCGAGAACGCCCGTTGCGCCGATAACCACAGCCACTTCACCGTCGAGATTGAATAAAGATCCGCTCATAAATTTGAAAGTTTTGAAGATTTGAGTATTAAAACACGACCATAACAACACGTGTTAGGTAAAGATACCGCGCCTTCACTCTCAAGGCAATCTTATTCCTGAGCAACGCGACATTGCGGCCGGTAACGACGACAGCAGTCGAAAAAACGCACACTTTATTAATCCAAATATATCCCTGAGAGCCTATCTATTAACCCAACTTAACGTCATAAATCACTCTCAGCCGTATCTATTCAAAACAT
>DBTH01000030.1:1771-4232 GCA_002306945.1 Methylacidiphilaceae bacterium UBA1321
GAAAACTCAAGATCGGGCGTGAGGTTTTGAATAGTTACGGCTCAGGACGAAAGTGATCGTCCGATGTTCTCGCTCTCTTCGAGCACCAATCCGGTCTCGGCCTGTAATTCATTTCGAAGCGCTCGGAGCAGACGTTGGCACTGCCTGAGTCCAAGCTGGCGACCAAAGCGCAACTTGAGATATGACAGAAATATTTTCGCATCCCAGCGTTCTCCGACAAAACCGCAATCCCGGGGTTTGCCCTGAAGAACCACTTTCAACTTTTCCCGATCCGCGCGTCCAATTCGCGCGGGCCGTCCGGATTTGGGCTTTTCCTGAAGGGCGGAAACTCCTCCGCGTTCGACCTGACGAACCCAATGTTGAACACTACGGGCGGAGTCTCCCAACAGGCGTCCGACCTCAGCGCAGCTCAATCCCTGGGAAACCAGGAGCACCCCGTGCAGACGGTGATCGTAACGGGACTGGTGATCCCGGTGGATTTCGCTGAGTAACGCGTTCTTCATGGATGCATCGCCCGAACTCGGTTGTAACATGGCAGTACTTCATATCGAAACCACCTCCCCTTTTCGCCAATCAATTCTTCCCCCTCGCGAATTTACTTATGTCGCGGCGGAATTTTAATTTCTATATTCACATTACAAATCCGGGACATCGATTCTCCAAGTTTACTTTCCTTCAGCATAAAAACATTCCTTTTCAGAGGGAATACAAAACTTTTAACCACTCTTAAAATATCACCGTGACACGCGAAATTTCATATGTCGCATCCATCTTTAAAACTCAAATATCAGCATAAAATCTATAATATAGAATTCAGACATTCCGATAAGCCTGCTGTCAGCAAAACTTATCACGGCATGTTCGCAGACACGCCGCAGAAAGGAATCTAAAATGGAATCATTGTTACAGGAAGCCAAGCCACAGTCCGCGGTAAATTCCCAGCGTGCCGCGGCTGAAAAATACCTGACTTTCCGAATGGGAACGGAATCCTACGGACTGGCTGTCCTGAAAGTCAGGGAAATCATCCGGCCACCAGCCATCATCACCGTGCCCAGGATGCCGTCCGAAGTCAGAGGAGTCGTCAACTTGAGGGGACAAGTCATCCCCATCATCGACCTGCCATCCAAATTCGGTCTCGGTAGCCACACCCCGACCGACACCACCTGCATCATCGTGGTCAACGTCATACACGCCGATCATGGCGAAAAACGGATCGGTATCATCGTCGACGCAGTCGAGGAGGTCCTCACCATCCCGGGCGCCGAAATCGAGCCTCCTCCGGACTTCGGCTGCACCGTGTCGACCCATTACATCGCCGGCATGGCCAAGTTCAAGGGCAGCGTCAAAACGCTCCTCGACATCGACCGGGTCATCAACGAATCCAACCTGCATTCGCTCGAATGTTAATCGCGCAAACAACCTCAAACAAACTTGATTCAACCGACAACAACTCCAACCCACCCCTCACCTATGAAAACATGGACCATTGGCAAGCGCATGACCGTCAACTCCGCCGGGCTCTGCGCGATCATCATCCTCGTATCGGTCATCTCGATCTACTCTCTGCTGACCATCAACGACTCGGAATCGACTGTATTCGAAAAAGTCGTCCCCAGCATCATTGAGGCCGACAACATCAATAGCGCCGTGCGCAAAGGCATGGTGCGTACCTACCGCCTCACCTACGCCAAAACCCCGGAGCAAAAACAACAGGTCAAAGCGCAGATCGAGGAGATTACCAAGGACTCCGCCGACGCCCTCAACCGTTACAAGGAAACCATCATCAGCGACACCAGCCGCAAACTCTTCGACGAGGTTTCCGAGAAAGTCTCCGTCTTCGAAAAATCCAGGGCTAAATACATCGCCCTGATCGACGCCAATTCTCCCGAAGCTGAAAGCTATCTCACGGGGGAATTGGCCCGCAGTTATGAAGCCTCCACAAAGGCCGTCGATGCCATGGTCGACCTTAGCGATAAATGCTCCGCGGATTCCGACGCCAAACTCGATGGCATCATGCACCACACTATCGTGACGCTTTCGATCGTCTCGCTTCTGGGCATCGCCTTCGGCATTGCCGCATCGATCCTGAGCATCCGCAGCGTCAACAACGCCCTGCGCAAAATCTCCGACATCCTCAACAGCAACTCCGAGCAGGTTGCCGCCGCCTCCAGTCAGGTATCGGCTTCCAGCCAGGCTTTGGCCGAAGGCGCGAGCGAACAGGCCGCTTCCCTTGAGGAAACCTCCTCGTCGATGGAAGAGATGACCAGCATCGTCGCCTCCAATTCCACCAGCGCCGAGTCCTCCAAGGATCTCGCCAACGAAACCCGCGCGACGACCACCACCAACGTCAACCTCGTACAGGAACTCAAGTCCACCGTCACCGACGCGCAACATTCCTCCGGCCAATTGACCGACGCCATGCAGGCCATCAAGGCTTCCAGCGATTCGATCTCGAAAATCA
>DBTH01000105.1:0-2413 GCA_002306945.1 Methylacidiphilaceae bacterium UBA1321
GAGGAAAGTCCGAACACCACAAGGCAGCGCGCCGCGGAGAAGCCGCGGAAGGATGTCGTTCAAGCGGCGTCCGATGGAAAGTGTCACAGAAATCAAACCGCCTGAACCGCAAGGTTCGGGTAAGGGTGAAAAGGCGGGGTAAGAGCCCACCGCCCGGCAGGTAACTTCCGGGGCACGATAAACCCCGCGCGGTGCAAGACCAAACAGAAACGATGGGCCGCCTGCCCGGCCATTTCCCGCAAGGGAGTTGGCGCGTTTCGGGTACAGGTCGCACTACTGTCCGGCTTGCCGGACGGGGACAGTCGGGGTCAAACCCGGTTGTAGATAAATGACCGCCGGTTGTCGCCGTCGCAGCAATGCGTTGGCCGCAATCACAGAATTCGGCTTATATCCCTGATTATGGAGGGCGCTTCGGAAACGGAGCGCCCTCTTCCTTTTTGGGCGATTAGAATATGGCGCGCAGTCTGGAGTTGCGCATGGAGGTCAAAACGCAAAAGTAAAAAGTCAAAACCACAATTCAAAATGCAAAAGTGAAATGCCTTCGCTGAAGAGTGAATTTATGAGCTGAAGGCTACAACTGCCGGCACTTTTGACTTTTCACATGTGGCTTTTACTTTTGACCTTTGAGTTTTGACTTATTTTAGGGCGAGTCTCAATCCTGGGCTTTTTTGGCCGCCTTGACTTTTTCGGGAGAAATCCAGCCTTGGGCACCGAGGTATTGAGAGACGCGGTAGGCGATCATGCGGGCGGTGCGCTTGGTGTCATCGGTGACTCCCTTGCCCGTGTTGGTGGCGATATTGGTTGCGGCGCCGACGGGTGTGGGATCGCCTACGAGACCGGGTTCAGCTCCGCTACCGCCGCTGGTGGAGAAGGAGAGGATGCGTTGTTCGGTGGTTTGTGAGACACTGGAGAGAGTGACTTCGGTTTCCATCTTGGTGCCACCGGCTCCGAATCCAACCACCATTCGCAGGGCGCGGCTGCCCTGGTTGACGCGGGTGATTTTGCCTTCGAGGAGGAGGTAGTTGCCGATAGGCAGTGGCGCATTGGCCTGTAGGCGTTCGACGGGGTAGAAGGTGGTGATTTCGTTGACGATGGACAGGGACATGTTTTCGATCGACTGGGCCCTGTACTTGCTGAGTTCGTCGCCGGTGCGATCCACGTTAAGCGCGGATTCGGACAGATCAAAGTCGCGCACGATGATTTTGACTGGTCGGGTCTGAGGACTGCCCGATGCTACTTGTTTGTCTTTCACGCTGACCGAGGCGCAGCCAGCCAGAAAAAGTAATCCGCACAATAGCGAACCATACCGTAAGAATTTCACTAGTCTCTCCCTTGTTTTGGTTTTTTATGTGATTGACTATCCGTGAGATAGAGTGAACCGATTTTAAAAAAAATGAAGTGAAATTTGCGGCATTAGGTAAGAGAATACAAAAAATAAAAGAGCTTATCGGAATGCACAAAATCAAAAGGAGGACGAGGGAAATTCGAAATCAGGGTCATCCGATTTTTGGGTAGCGGCTCCAAAAGTTTTTTGAGTGATTTCATTGAAGGGCTGGCTTGACGTTTGGTATCCGGTGTATTGATAATGAGGTGGTTGAAACGTCTCGAAGCTTATTTTGGCGGTCGTGTGCAAGGCGTTGGATTTCGCGCGGCAACACATTACCTGGCGCGCGGATTCGATGTTGTCGGCACGGTGCGCAATCTTCCCGATGGCCGCGTCGAAGTGGTGGCCGAGGGAGCGCCAGAGGAACTGGAAGCGTTCCTGACGGGTATTGGCGAGAGCGATCTGGCCGGTTACATCAAGGAACGGACAGTGAACTGGCGGGAAGCGCGGGGCGATTTGAAAGGCTTTAAGATCATCCACTGATTTTTATGAGCACGAATTCTTCATCCAAAGACCTGGCCGTTGAAGTGCGCGGGTTGACGAAACGTTATGCGTTGCCCTGGAAACGCAAAATCCTGGTCGCGGTCGATCATCTCGATCTGACGGTGCGCCGGGGCGAAGTGTTCGGACTGCTCGGGCCGAACGGTTCGGGCAAGAGCACGACGTTGAAGATGCTATTGTCCCTCATTAAACCCTCGGAGGGCGAGGCCTGGGTGTTTGGCGAGCCGGTGGGCACGCTTGAGGCGCGCCGCAGCGTCGGCTTTCTTCCCGAAAATCCTTACTTTTACAAATTTCTCAACGGCGACGAGACGTTGCGTTTTTACGGTGGTCTTTCCGGCATGAAGGGCGCGGCACTCGACAAGAAGATCGACGAGCTCATCAAGCTGGTCGGGTTGGAGAACGGTCGGGATCGTCCGCTCTCGGCCTATTCGAAGGGCATGCTCCAGCGCATCGGGCTGGCGCAGGCGCTCATTCACGAGCCGGAACTGCTTTTCCTCGACGAGCCGACGTCGGGCGTCGATCCGATCA
>DBTH01000105.1:2636-2792 GCA_002306945.1 Methylacidiphilaceae bacterium UBA1321
CTGCTTTTCCTCGACGAGCCGACAGCGGGTGTCGATCCGATCGGTTCGCGCGAGATCCGCGATCTGATCGTGCGGCTGCGCGACATTGGCAAGACGGTGGTCTTTTCCTCCCACCTGCTCGAACAGGTGCAGGAAGTGGCCGACCGGGTGGCGATC
>DBTH01000105.1:3040-3396 GCA_002306945.1 Methylacidiphilaceae bacterium UBA1321
GGAAGTGGCCGACCGGGTGGCGATCATGAGCCTGGGCAAGAAGATGGTCGAGGGTTCGCTGGATGACTTGCTCACGGTGCGTGGCCATTTGCAGATTCAGGTCGAGGACCTCAAGCCGGAGGCGTTGACTGAACTGCGGGATTTGATCCAGCGCCACGGCGGACGCAATTTGATGCTCTCGCGGCCGAAGCTTTCGCTGGAGGAACTCTTTCTCAAGACGGTCGAGTATGAGCGTTCGGCACATCAGCAGACGGGCGCGAAGCCGACCAATGAGGTCTGAAAAGGCAAAGGCTTTTTTAGACCGAATTGACGAAATTAAAGGAATTGGGGGAAAGGCAAAAGGCGGTTGACGAAAT
>DBTH01000105.1:3634-7726 GCA_002306945.1 Methylacidiphilaceae bacterium UBA1321
AAGGCAAAAGGCGGTTGACGAAATTTACGAAAGACAAACGGAATTTACGGGGAAAAAGAGGGGGAAGGTTTTTTGTTTTTCAGGAAGCATGGGGATGAGTGGTTTCGATGTGGAAACAGGATTGCGAAAACTTAGAACATAGTACCTGGAACCTAGTACTTAGAATATAGAATTGCTTATGGAAAGTTTGCTACGAATCCGGGCCATTGCCCGCAATACACTCATTGAGGCGTTGAGGCAGAAGGTGCTCAATATCCTGCTGCTTTTCGGCGTCATCACGATTGTCAGTGGATTTCTTTTCGCCAACTTCACGCTGGCCGAGCAGTTCAAATTTCTGAAGGATTTCTCGATTGGCGCGATGTCGGTTTTCGGTCTGCTGATCGCGTTGATGGGCACGGCGCAGTTGTTGCCGGGGGAATTGGAGAGCCGAACGATTTATACGATTTTGGCCAAGCCGGTGCGTCGCAGCGAATTTCTGATCGGTAAATATCTCGGTATTCTCGCGTTGTTGGCGACGACGATTTTGCTGATGTCGATTGTTTTTGTGGGCGTGTTGCTGGTGAAGGAGCAGTCGATGATCGCTTCCGAGTGGCGCGATGCCGGCCCGACGCCGACAGCGGAGATTCAGGCCATGGCGGCGGAGAATGTGAAGCAGATCCATAAGGAGGCTCGCGATCCGCGGTTGGTGCAGGCCGTTCTGTTGACTTACGCGAAGCTTTCGCTGGTGGCGGGCATGGCGTTGCTGGTGTCGACCTTTGCGACGTCGGCCATTTTCACGGTGGCGACGACTTTCCTGCTTTATGTCATCGGCCATCTGGAGAGCATCGCGCGGCAGGCGTGGTTGCAGGGAGGAACGGAGGTCAATCCGGTTTCGAAGGTCTTTCTGGGCGTGCTGTCATTTTTGATCCCGGACATGAATACGTTCAATGTGATTGACGAGATCATCGCGGGGAATGCGATCCCGTGGTCGCATTCGTTGAATGTGTTGGCTTATACGGGCATTTACATCTTCGTGGTCATGGCGGTTTCGATTCTGATCTTCAATGAAAGGGAATTGTAAGCGGGCGTTCAACCGGACTGCGGCGGGAATTTTTCTTTTTCTATTATGACCTTCACCCTTCATCGGCATAAGACGGCGGTTTATCTCGCGTTGCTTCTGGCGGCGTGGGGATCGCTCAAGGTGTACTGGGAAACGGCCATTGAACGGCGCGAGGAGATTTTGAAGTTCCACGGGTACACGATCAACCGGTCATTGCGGGATCAGTTGGGGCAGGGGATGATGCTTGGGTTGTTGTCGGGTTTTCGCGGCGTGGTGGCCGATTTCACGTGGTTGATGGTGACTGGGGCGTGGCAGGACAAGCAGTGGTTCCGGGTCAAGAGCCTGATCGATTTGTCGGTGACGTTGCAACCGCGTTTCGTTCCGTTCTGGGATCTGGGCGGCTGGCATCTGGCCTGGAATGCGAGCGTCGACCGCCGCAACAATCACGACGAACCAAATCCATTGCGCCGCATCAAGGAGGAACGTTACTGGATTCGGGAAGGGGAGAAAGTTTACCGGCGCGGCGCGTTGTCCAATCCGGACAGTTATGAACTGTGGCGTTCGCTGGCGATGCTTTACGAGCAAAAGCTTCAGGATTACCGCCAGGCGGCGGAATGTTTTGCGCGAGCGGCGGCGGCTCCCGGAGCACCTATTTTTCTGGAGCGTTTTCCGGCCTATATGTACGAAAAAGCCGGGGACGATCAAGCCGCCTACGAAGTGTATAAACGCTTGTGGCTGTTGCCTCGGGACAGGAAGAATATCCAGTATGCCTACGACAAAATCGAGGAGAAAATCCGCCTGCTGGAAAAGAAGCTGAAAGTGCCTCGTGAAAAAAGAATCTTTCCTTAAACGCTGGCTTTTAATAATTTGACACGCAAAGCAGGACATGAGATTCGGAATTTTTGGCGATATACATAGCAACCTTGAGGCGTTGGAAGCCGTTCTCGAGGATATGCAGGCCCAGGCGGTAACCCATACCGTATGCATTGGCGATATTGTTGGCTATAACGCCAACCCTCGCGAATGCCTTGAAATCGTCCGCGCACTGGGTTGTCCGATCGTCAAAGGCAATCACGACGAGGAAGCCAGCGAAGTCCGCGAGGTTGAGCATTTCAACGACCTGGCCCTGGCATCCATCAAGTACAGCCGCGCCCAGTTGACCAAGGAGCAGAAGGAATTCCTGCGCGCGTTGCCGCTGACCCGGCCGGTCAATTCCTTCACTGTCGTCCATTCCACCCTCGATCAGCCGAACCGCTGGGGTTATGTTTTTTCCTGTCTGGAGGCCGAGACGAGTTTCCAGTACCAGAAGACCAATATCTGTTTCTTCGGCCACACCCACGTGCCGCATGTTTTCATCCGCGACACGAAAGTCCACGAGTTCTTTTACAAGAAGATTGAGCTTCAGCCCGACAAGCGCTACTTCGTCAATGTTGGCAGCGTCGGCCAGCCCCGCGATGGCGATTGGCGCTCGGCTTACGTCATTTACGATTCCACCGCCAATACAGTCGAATTGCGCCGCTTGCCCTACGATCTGGCCAAGGCCCAGGCCAAGATCATCAATGCCGGCCTGCCGCCCCGTCTGGCCGAACGCCTCGCCAATGCGGTTTAGCCGATACGGTTCACTTTGACTCAAGGCTTTTTAGACCGAATTAAAGGAATTGGGGAAAAGACAAAAGGCGGTTGACGAAATTTACGGAAATTAAAGATAACGGATTTTATCAGGAACTCAGTAAATAATGGTTCACGAGGAGTTTCAAAAGCCGGAACCTAGAACCTAGAACCTCGTACGATCATCAATGTCAGCCCCGTCCCGCATCCTCATCGTCAAACCGAGCGCTCTCGGCGACATCATCCAGGCGTTGCCTGTGGCGACGGGACTCAAGCGCCAATGGCCCGAGGCGCAACTCGATTGGATCGTTAACGACACCTACCGCGACCTCCTCATCGGCCATCCGTCCATTAACAATATCCACCTCTACCTGCGTCGCCGTTGGACTTCCCCATTCCGGGCGCTCGAAGTCTGGCAGTGGATGAAGATGTTGCGGTCGCGGCAGTACGATCTCGTGATCGACTTGCAGGGGTTGCTCCGCAGCGGCCTGATGACCTGGGCTACGCAAGCCCCCCGGCGCATCGGACTCAAATCGGCCCGCGAAGGCTCCACCCGCTTTTACAATGAGTTGGTCGACGATTACCCTGTTTCGGCGGCCGAACGTTCCCTCTGCTGCCTGCAATACCTCGGCATCGAACCCGACCCGGTCGATTTTCGCTACAAGGCCAGCGTTCCTCTGCGCAACGATCTGCAGCCCTTGGACGGCCAGTACATCGCGCTCCACCCCTATTCCCGTTGGCGGACGAAGCTTTGGCCCTGGAGATATTATCAAGAACTGATCGACCGGATGCCCAACCAGCCTTTCGTCGTCCTCGGCGAAGGTCCCTGGTTTCCGCTCTCGGGTCAAAACCTGATTGACCTCCGCAGCAAGCTCGACTTAAGGCAGCTTCTGGCCGTCCTCGAACACGCTCGCGCACTTGTGAGTACCGATTCCGGCCCGGCCCACATGGCTGGGGCTTTGGGGACGCCGACGCTGGTTCTATTCGGAGCAACCGACCCGCGCCGCACCCGGCCCGTTGGGCGAAAAGTCACCGTCCTCACTCATGACGTTTTTTGCGCACCTTGCCTAAAACGGAGTTGTTATCGGGATGTTCCGATGGAATGCCTCACCGGAATCAGCCCGGAAAAGGTTCAGAACGAGTTAGTAACTTTTGTTCCTTAGTGCTTCTTACCGAGTGGTATACACTTGTCGCTAAAATGTCACTGGTCGAAATGCGTTTGACTTGGCATGAAAGTAGCCTATCTAATTATACAACAAAGGACACGACACAATGAACGAACATCGCAACAAAAGCTGGAATAGCCAGACTGTCTCGGAAGAAATCAAGGCTTGGAATCAGGCGGGCAAGCCTCTGTATTCACACTACATGCGCCAAAACTACCAGGAACTGCTAGCCGCAGGTATCCGTTATTTCGGATCCTGGCGCGCCGCGGTCGAAGCCTC
>DBTH01000011.1 GCA_002306945.1 Methylacidiphilaceae bacterium UBA1321
GTGATGCCGAAGGGAGTGAAGAAGGGACGGCTGGCAGCCCAGAGGGCGTTGCTGGCGGTGAGGAGTTCGACGAGAAGGGTTTCGGAATCGATTTTCATAGCAACGGTTGAAATATAAACGAATTTGGCTGGATGGCAAATAGTTAAATACAAAACGGTTGATATATAAACTAATTTATTTGACTTCGCCCGGCACCGGTAGTGTAATGCGCGGCGTTATGAACAACTGCCCTCGCTGCCGGTCGTTGCTGAATCTCACGTCCACCTCTTGCCCCTCGTGCGGGCTGGATCTGGAGTTGCTCAAAGCTGTCGAACTGTTGGAAGGGGAACTGGCCCAGACCAGAAGGGGCGTCCAGGATGGCATGAACCGCCTCGACAGGCAGGTGGCCGAGGTGCGGCGAAAATGCCATGCGGCGTTGGCGGTGGTCGCGCCAGTGGCTGCGTCCGAACCGACTGCGGCGGCGGTTCCACAGGTGGAGAAAATCGTGTTGCCGAAAGCGGCGGCGGTGTCTCTTCCCGTGCAGACTCCGGCGACGCCATGGGCCGGTCCGGAAAGGACGGCTCCTCAGGCGAAGGCAAGCGACAATTCCTCGCGGTCAAACGCGGGGGGAAGCGGTGCTTTTTCGGAAGCACAATTTGGCCAAAAATGGCTCCTGATTGTCGGGGTGATCGTTTTGGTGCTCGGTTTGGGATTCCTGCTGAAATATTCGTTCGACCAAAACTGGATTCGGCCTCCGTTGCGTGTGGCGTCGGTGTATGCCGTGGGGGCGATATTGCTCGGACTTGGGGCGTGGTTCCGCCGGAATTACGAGAATTTCGGTCTGTGTCTGGCGGGGGGCGCGTTGGCTACTTTCTATTTTGCGACATTCGCGGCGTACCAGATTTACGATTTATTTCCGGCACAAGGAGCCTATCCGGTGATGGTGGTGGTGACGGTGCTGGCAGGAGTGTTATCGCTTAAATACGATTCGAAATGGCTCGCGGTTCTGGGGCTGGTCGGTGGTTTTTTTACGCCTGTGATTATTCATACGGATTCAAACAATCACATTGCGCTGTTCTCATATCTGGCGGTGTTGAATGCGGGCGTGCTCGGTATCGCGTTTTACAAGCAATGGCGCTTGTTGAACTATCTGGGGTTCTTTTTTACCTGGGGTTTTTACTGCGTGTGGGGTGGGATCGAGATGTCGAGTTATGCCGCGCGTTCGGAACATCTGGTCAGTGCGTTGTTCTTTGCGAATCTGTTTTACCTCATCTATGCGGTGACTCCGTTCGGATTGCTGTTGCGCGGGGTGAATCCGGAGCGCTTGCAGGGGTTCGGTCTATGCGTGCCGAATAGTGCGCTGGGATTTGGCTGGTCTTACTATTGGGTCAATGAGCATATCTCGTTGCAAGCGGTGAGTGCTGTGACTCTGGGTTATGCGGCGATCCATCTGGCATTGGCCGGATGGGTGTATTTGCAGAATCGGGAGAATCGCAACGCGATGTTGATTTCGCTCGGAACGGCGCTGATTTATGTGGCGTTGACGGGGCCGGTTTTGTTCTCGCACCAGTGGATCACGATTTTCTGGTCGCTACTGGCGGTGCTGGCCCTGTGGATTGCGCTGCGGGTGCGGGATGGATGGACATTGACCGGGGCGGTCTTGTTGATGGGGTTGGTGGTGGTGTGGTTATTTTCCTTCGACTACATGGATGTCAATTTCGATCTGGTCGCCTTTGAATTTCACGGCGGATATACGGAACATCTGGCCGAACGGTTCGCGGCGGCGGTGTTTGTCCTCGGCGCGCTGGGGCTTTCGGCGCGAGTGCTGTTGAGGGAGCCGGAAAAGATATTTGACGATCAGAAGGTGTGGGGAGTGGCTTATGCTGCCGTGTTTGGAGTGGTGCTGTTTGCGCTGCTCAATATCGAAGTGGGCGGATTCTTCCACGATTACGCGAAGAACGCCCAATTCGCCTCGATCTCCGTGTTGTGGGCGTTGTACTCGGTGGCGTTGATGGGACTGGGTTTTGTGAAGAAACTGGAGGCGGTGCGTTACACGGCCATGGGGTTGTTTGTCCTGACCCTGTTCAAGGTGTTTTTCATCGACATGGCCAACGTCAGCACGCCGTTCCGGATCATTTCCTTCATCGTCCTGGGAGTGTTGATGATCGGGGCGTCGTTCCTGTACTACAAATTCCGCGACCGGCTCCTCGATTCCAGGCAGGAGAAATGACCAGTGTCTAATTGCATAAATACCGAGTAGTAAGTTGCGAGCTAAAAAGGCTTGGAGCGAGGAGCGACGAGCAAGCGGATTGAAACGAAATCCGTAAGGGAGAAGCAACAAAGCTCCAAGCCTTTTTAGCTCGCAACCCAAAGGGCCATAGTCCATTTCGGATTGGGCTTCGTTACTGGTTCGTCACTTATACATTTCATATAGGCACCTCTCTCCTGCCTCGTCCAATCCGAAAAATCCTTATGGCTTACTATCCGGGATTTACGCAATTAGACGCCAGGTTGCGACAGCAAGCCTGAATCGGCGGATGAAGCTGTAAAGGCGGTGTTCACCTTTCTTGCTTCTCTTTCCGGGGCGCCGTGTTTATGCTTGGCAGCTTATGGATTTTGTGAAGAAGGGCAAGCTGGTGATCGAAACCGAGATCGCCGGATTGCGTCATGTTCAAAAACTGCTCGACGGCGATTTCGAAAAGGCCGTTCAACTGATGCTGGAAGTGCTTGCCGCCAAGCGGAAATTCATCGTTATCGGCGTGGGTAAATCGGGCAATGTCGGTCATAAAATTGCCGCAACCCTGACCAGTACCGGAGCGCCCAGCATTGTGCTGGATGCGTCCGACGCGGTGCACGGGGACATGGGAGTGGTGGCCGAAGGCGATCTGATCCTGGCACTTAGTTATAGCGGTGAAACCGAGGAGCTTCTGCGCCTGCTCCCGTTTCTCAAGCGGTTCAATGTCAAAATGATCGCCATGACCGGTTATCCCCGCTCCACGCTCGCTCGGCATGCG
Source organism: Methylacidiphilaceae bacterium UBA1321 (assembly GCA_002306945.1). Lineage (GTDB taxonomy): Bacteria > Verrucomicrobiota > Verrucomicrobiia > Methylacidiphilales > UBA1321 > UBA1321. The sequence continues at coordinate 2,994 of DBTH01000011.1, forward strand.
GACATTCATATCGACGTTCACATTCCCAAGGAAGCCTGTCCGTTGAACCTGGCACCGACATCGAGCACTACGGCGATGATGGCCATGGGCGATGCGTTGGCGATGGTGATTCTGGAGGCGAGAGGATTTAGGAAAGAAGATTTTGCGCGGTTTCACCCTGGCGGACAACTGGGGCGGAATTTGTTGACCCGCGTGCAGGATGTCATGAGACCACTCGACCAAGTGGCCATGCTCAGCGAAACGGCGACGGTGCGGGATGCCCTGTCGCAGTGGAACCTGAAACGTGCCGGCGCTGTGATAGTGACCGGCGAAAAAACAAAAAAAGGCAAGATCGTTGGGATTTACACCCATGGCGATTTTGTGCGAGGCTATCAGGCCGATGCCGGAGTTGGAGAGCGGCGGTTATCTGAAGTGATGACCCGTGGGCCGATCACCGTGCGAGTTGACAAACTTGCCGTGGAAGTGCTCAATGTTTTCCAGCAACACCGCATCGACGACCTCGTAGTGGTGGATGCGCAACAGCGGCCGGTTGGGTTGGTCGATGCGCAGGACATTGCTAAACTCAAACTAATGTAAGAACAGAAGAAGATAATAGAATTGGTAATTTATGCCGAACGCAAATGAAATAGGAAAAGGACAGGCCATCAAATTTAACGGGGACATTTGTATTGTGCTTGAAACCCAGCATCGCACCCCCGGAAACCTGCGCGCTTTCGTACAGGCGACCCTGCGCAGCTTGCGCACCGGCAAGTCGTTCGTGCAGCGTTTCAACTCGAACGAATCGATGGAAATCGTGCCGATGAGCCGCAAGAAGTACGAGTTCAGTTACAAGGACAACACCGGATACACTTTTATCGATCCGGCCACCTACGAATCGCTTACCCTCCAGGAAGAACTCCTCGGCAAGGTGAAGGATTACCTCACCGAGAACATGACTGTTGACGTCATTTTCACGGATGAAAAGGTGGCTGAAGTCGAGCCGCCCTCCAGCGTTATCCTCAAGGTGGTGGACTCTCCCGAAGGCGTTCGCGGCGACTCCGCCAACAACGTCCAGAAGACCGCCGTCCTCGAAACCGGCCTGCAGGTTCAGGTTCCCCTCTTTATCAAGGAAGGCGAACTGGTCAAGATCAGCACCACCGACGGCAAGTACATGGGCCGCGCCAACGGTTGATTGCCTCGGTACAGGTTTGTACAAAAAAACGCCTGCCAGCGGGAAACCGTTGGCGGGCGTTTTTGTTTCAGCGGAGCGTTTTTCGATAGAGGATTCCATGGCGGCATTATTCCGCCTAATGAAATGGGTTCGGTCACTTGAAATGCCCCCAATCCGTGTTAGTTTTGACTAACCCGGATATTTCACCATGAAACGGGAAAACTGGTTTGATCTTCGAGCGAAACTCGTTGTTGCTCCTCGGTTACAGATTGCGTTGCAATATGCGCCCTCGTCGCGCCTCGATTTTCGCTCGAATCTCTATACCATTTTCCCATTCCTTGATGAAATAACCGGGCTAACCCGAGGGATTTTCAGTCGAACATGAGCGCGTCCATGACCACGACTGAAATCCGATTTGGACGCAACCCAAACGATACTCCCCAATAGCGATCCACTATGTCCAGAGTCAAAACGCGCCTGACGCCTGATCGCCGTACGGTTACCCTGGCTTTTTCCGACACGACCGATTGTGCGCCTGAAGAGATTCGTTGGTGCGACCATGGCGTGACGCTTCACTCAAAATGGTATTTGCGCCAGGGAGCCGAAATCGAACTCGGTATGGAAATCGGCCATGAAAAACACTCCTGCCACGGGGTTGTCGTTCACTGCGAGAACCTCCAGGAGCCGGGGCAATATCTTGTTACTCTCTACTTTCTCGAAGCGCCGTGTGCCGAAATCCAGCATGCGGCGCGTTCTGTTTGTGGGTGGAATCGCTGATCTTTTCCCTTACCGCAGCGCGCTGGCTTGGAGTTCGATCTCGAAGAGCAGGTCGTCGCGGCAGACGTCGCATTGGGTGAGGACGACGGGCAATGTGGAGAGCAAGGGATGGTTGCCTCCGGTTTCGCGCAGGACATTCTCATTGCGGAAGTAGCCGATGGCGCGGACGGTATCGGCCCAGGACATGCCCCGGCTCTTGAGAATGGCTTCGACGACATTGAGGGTCAGATTGATTTGTTTGTGCACGTCGCTGATGTGCGCGGTATTGCCGCCGGGTTCGATGCTGGCGGTTCCAGAAATGAAGAGTGAATGCGAAGCGGCGTCCTCGACTTCGACGGCACGGCTGAAGGCGCTGCCGTACTGGTAGGCTTCGCATTGGAGCGGGGAATCGACCCGGCGCAGGACGGCGGTGTTGGAAGGGGACGCGGCGAGGGATTGGCCCTGAACCTTGGGGCGCATCGCGTAGACTTTGGTCAGCAAGGCCGCTCCGTTGAGATTGGCGGCTCCAACACCGGTGCTGGCGGGCATGATGCCGCCGAAGATGTCGCGGGACTGGAAGTAAGCGGTGCGGACGCGGTTGAATTCGGGATACCAGTTGAGGATGCGGTCGAGGTAGAACCAGGTGCGCACGACGTCGTGAAAATCCATTCCGGAGGCGATGAGGGCCGACTCGGCCAGCTCGAAGACTTCCTCGGTCTGATGGGCCGGGTTGGCGCGAATCTGGCGCGGCCTCAGGTCGGAGAGGAAGCAGTAGGCGGCGGCGGAATCTTCAAACCGGAAGCCGAGCAGCCGCCCACGTAGGAGAACGGGATCCAGTTTTTTTTCAGTGATGGCGTGGGCCTGGTAGCCGCCCCCGGCGGACATCTGGCCGCAGAGGTAATTCCACGGACAGTCGAAACCGGCGGCGACGGGTACCATTTTTTTGAGTTCCATCAGCAGATCAGCCGAGCCGAAGGCGTCGACGGCCACGAGCGCCGCGCCGGTCTTCTGGAGAAATTGCGCGAGTCGGGAGAGCCATTTTTCGGGCGAGAGTTTGTCCGCCGATGCGGTCAGGAAATACTCGGTCCATTCCGGGTGAGCGACGGTGCGGAGGGTGAACCCGTCGTCGGTAAGAGAGGGTTTCTGGAGGGATGCGGCGGTGTGGCTGGTCATAATAAATCGTTACCGGGTGAGGTCAAACGGGACGGCGGGCAATACGCCCATGAAGGAGCGTTGTCTGGGGCCGGCCGGTTTTCCGGTTGCGGCCTGGGGAACGCGTTCGTTGACGAGGTTGAAGATGAGATTGCCGGAGAGTTCGTCCTTGATTTTCTCCTTGTCGGCGTGCAGGGAGACGTCGATGGCGTTTTTGTCCTTCTCGATTTTTTCGATGACGATGCCGGTGGGCGGATCGTTGAGTTCAACGGTGGTTTGGTCGACGACGTTGGATCCACCGTTGACGTTGAAGCGGACATGCGTGGTTGATCCGGCGTGGAGTTTCACCGCGCCGACCTGGGCAATCTTGATGGGCGGATTGTACTTGGTGCCTTCGAGGACGGTGATGCGTTGCAGTTCTGAGGCAACGAGGTGGCGGTAGCTGAAGGCCTGCATCATGTCGTCGGCGGGGACGGCATCGTGGCGAACCTGGTCGCCGCGAATGGACGCATTGCCTTCGATGGCGTAGAGGGTTGTGCCGAGCGGCGTTGTTGCAGGAACCGACAGCGTCAGCCGCACCATGTCTTGACCGGGAGGAATTCGTGCCCCGTCCAGCGACGCGCCGAGTGGCGCGTTTTTCAGGGAGAGGAGGATTTCGCCGTTAAAACCGTCCTTGCGGATCGCGTAGACGGAGAGGGGGACAAGCGCTCCGGCGCGGACGTTGAGGCAGGAGGGTGCCGCCCGCAAAGCAAAGTCGGGTTGGGCGGTGCTGACCCGCAGGCGGTAGCCGAAATCGGGGCCGCCCTTGTGTTGGGCGTCTGTGAGGGGGGCG
>DBTH01000267.1 GCA_002306945.1 Methylacidiphilaceae bacterium UBA1321
GGGTTCTAGCGGCCACAGTATTTTTTAATACGCTCTACGTTCCAGGTACGAAGTATTGGCGACGAGAGGTTTTATCCCGTTTCTGATTTCCTGAGTTCGTGATAAAATAAAGGCTTTCGTAAATTTCGTTTTAAAATTCCGTTAATTTCGTCAAGGTTCCCGTTTTTGTCTTTTATTGAAAGTTAATAGGGAAAAAGACAAGCCGGAGGGCGTTTCCACCATCCGGCTTTTCAACTGATAATAACTGCAACCGCGGGAGTTGCCGTATTACGGAACGATGAACTTCTTGTTCGTGTACGGGCAGCGGACGATAGTGCCGGAGGAATAGCCCCGGACATCGACCGGCGCGGCATAGGGTGCATACGGGCTCTTCACGAAACCCTTCTTGCCGGGGATCGGCGTGGCCGTCGGGAATTTGGCATTGGTCGGGTTGCTGGAAGCCGTATTGGTCGTCGTCGCGGTGGCGTCAGTGGGAGGCGTCCACGGCTTGGGAGCCGTTTGTGCGCCGGAGGTGGTAGACGTCGCGGTTGCCGACTGGGCGTTCTCAGCCGTGGTCGAGGTGGCGGAAACCGGAGCGGAGGTTGTGGTGGTGCTGTTGGCCGCACCCGTGTCCATATTGGAATTGGTGGTGGAAGCCGGAGGCGAACTGGATGAGCAAGCGGCCAGTGACAAGGCAACAACGCAGAGTAAGGAGAAAGGCAGATGCTTCATACTGCAATAGTTTCTCGCATAATTTCGGATAATGAGCAATAGGCTTTTCTTTGCGATTTCGACACTCGACTATTTTGGCGACACATTCCGCGTCACCTGGAGGAGATGGTCGACTGTCAATCCGCCTTCTTTGCGGAGGAACTTCTGGCTGCCAACCAGACCGCAGACGCGGGCATCAAGGGCGACGGAATAAATACGGCCCTGCAAGGCGGTGTCGTTGCCAATGGCTTCGCGGACGTAGGAGGCAAAACCACCCGCGGAAAGATGCTCTTCGACTATCACAACGGTGTCGAGGCTGGCGATTTGTTTGCGGATGTCTTCCTTGACCGTTTCCGACCACAAGGGCAGGGAACGGACGCTCCATTCGGGCCCAAGTTCCTTCGCTGCTTCGAGGGCGAGACCGAGGGTGGCCCCAGTGGTGAGAAAAATTTTCCGCGCGGTCTTTCCCGTCTCCTGAATCGCCGGACAGAACAGGCCCGGAGTCAAGCCGGGGAGTGCGTCCGCGTGAAAGTTCGGCTCTCCGGCTTTGCCGAGCCGCAGGTACGACGGGCCGGGATTTTTTACCAGATAATCAACGCAGGACTTCGCTTCGGCGGGATCGCCCGGCGCGGCGATTGTCATATGCGGGAAGGTGCGCAACGCAGCGTAATCCTGCACGGCATGATGCGAGTAGCCGAGACTGCCGTAGGAGACACCCCCGCCGACGGAGACGACCGTCACGGGCAATTGGTGATAGGCGACGTCGTTGCGGATTTGTTCGGCGCAACGGAAGGTCGGAAAATTGGCAATCGAGTAGGTGAAGACGTGATAACCCTCGGCGGCCAGTCCCGCAGCCAGCCCGGTCGAGTTTTGCTCGGCAATACCGGCGTTGAGATAGCGGTCGGGGAATTCGGCGGCAAACGGTTCGACTACGGAATAACCCAGGTCGGCGACGACGAGAAATATCTCGGGGTGAATCCGGGCCTGGACGATCAGTTCATTGATAAAAGCGGTTCTCATGGCGGTCAGGAAATTTGGGACAAGGCGTTCTGGAGTTGTTCGGCGTTAGGCGAGGAGTAGTGCCAGCGTAATTGATTTTCCATGAAGTCGACACCCTTGCCCTTCACGGTGTGCGCGATCAGGCAGGAAGGCTTGCTCGGTTCCCAGGGAACGCTCGATAGCGCTGCGCGGATTTGCGCGTGGTCGTGTCCGTCGATTTCGCGGACGGCCCAGTGGAACGCCTTGAATTTGTCTGCCAGCGAATCCAGCGGAAGGACATCCGCCACGGATCCGAGACTCTGGATCTTGTTGTAATCGACGATGGCAATCAGATTGTCCAGGTGCAGATGCGGGGCCAACAGGATCGCCTCCCAGTTGGAACCCTCGTCAAGTTCGCCGTCGCTGAGCATGACAAAGGTTCGCCAGGCGAGTTTCTTGCGCTGGGCCGCGAGGGCGCGTCCGAGTCCGAAGGGCAATCCGTGGCCGAGCGATCCGGTGGAGAAATCGACTCCGGGTATCTTGTGACTGACATGGGTCATGAACAGGGAATTGTCCTTGCCGTAATTCTGCAATTGCTCCAGCGGGAAGAATCCCTGCCAGGCCAAAGTCGCGTAGAGCGAGGCCACGCTGTGGCCTTTGCTGAGGATGAAACGGTCGCGGTCAGCCCATTTCGGAGCCGCGTGATCGACCTTGAGAATTTCAGTGTAAAGAACGGCCAGCAGATCGGTCATCGACAGGGCGCCGCCGATGTGGGAGGCGTTGGCCTGATGAACCATTTGCAGGGCCGTGCGGCGTACGTTTTGCGCCAGTTCGAGGGAATTTTTCATGAGGTTATATTGGATTGTTGCAGAAATTGCCAATGTCGCTTGAGTCCTTCCTCAAGGGAAACCGTTTCGCGCAATCCCAGCTCTTCCGTGGCGCGGCGGTTTGAGGGAACGTAACGCGACGGGAGGATGTTCGGTTTGGGCGTTCCCAGGATCTGAATCGGCAGGGGCGACGGCGTCAGCTTTGCCACCATGCGGGCGAGCTCGATGATGGAGACCGGTTTGTTGGAGCCGACATTGTAGGCGTGCATTGGACGCCCCTTGACGAGAATGGTCAACAGCCAGACGACCAGATCGGTGACGTAAAGATACGTGCGGTAGGGTGTCCCGTCGCCACGAATCAGGATCGGTTCGCCACGCAGGGCGTTGAGGAGGAAATTGCCCACGGCAAACTGTGTATCGAGCGGGAGGTAAGGGCCGACTTGCGCATAAAAACGCCCGATTAGGCACTCCACCGGGTATTGCTTGGAATAAAGAGCGCAAAGCTGTTCGGCCATGCGCTTGCTTTCGCCGTAGACGCTACCGGGATTGCAGGGATCAGGCCCCCCGGGAAAGTCCTCTGGAATGTGGGACAAGTCGGACGGGTGACGTCCGTAGACCGCGCCGGAACTGGTGAATAAAAAACGCCGCGTTCGGGCGTGAACCGCGAAATCGAGCATGTGCCGCGTTCCCGCAATCGACGAGTCGACGATCTGGAGCGGTTGCTCCGCATTGATCTTGTCGCTGACATCGGTCGCGGCGTGAATGACGAAATCGAACTGGCCTTCCGGGTATTCGAACGTCGAGATATCACCGGCAATAAACCGGATGTGTGGATGATCGCGGAAATGCGGCGCTTTGGAGAAAAACGCTTCGGGGTTGCGGCTGAGTACGACAAGTTCGACGTGCAAACCGCGTTCGCGGATCAGATAGTCGAAGGTTTCCAGCAAGCAGCGACCGAAGAAGCCGGTGCCGCCGGAAATAAAAATCCGCGACTTCTCAAACGCGGGAGAAAGAGCGCTGACGCCATTGGCGCAAATTTCTTCCAGATCCCGAAGTGGCAGGTGAGGGGCGAATGGGATGCTCATCGGTAGTGCAATCACCGGCCGCCTTCGAATTGGCGGATCTGGCGACGGGTGATTTCGAGTGCGTTACCGCCGTCGTTGACGTTGCGATACCAGTCGACGGTGTGTTTGATGGTTGTGGCGAAATTCCACTTCGGTTCCCATCCCAGAAGATGATACGCCTTGTCGTGATTGAGATGCAGCAGGCGTGCTTCGTGCAAGGCCGGCCCCGGCGGGGGCAGATGCTCCCATTGGCCAGGCCACGACTTGAAAATCTCGGTGACGAGTTCCTCGACCGAACGGTTGGACTGGACGTTTGGACCAAAATTGAAAGCGGAGGCGAGTTCTCCCGATTCCTTTGCCAACGACAAATGCGCCGCGAGGCTCAGGTAACCGCCGAGCGGTTCGAGGACGTGCTGCCAGGGCCGGGTGGCCCGGGGATTGCGCACCGGGATGCTCTTGCCGTGGATGAGATGCCGGATCGCATCGGGCACAATGCGGTCTTCCGCCCAGTCGCCGCCGCCTATGACATTACCGGCACGGGCCGAAGCGATGCGGACATTGCTGCCGGGCTGGTTGAAAAAGGAACGACGGTAGGAGTCGATCACCAATTCCGCAGCCGCCTTGCTGGCGCTGTAGGGATCGTACCCGCCGAGACGGTCGTTCTCGCGGTAACCGTGAACCCAGTCGCGGTTTTCGTAGCACTTGTCGGTAGTGATGAAAACCGCCGTGCAGGGATGGCTTGCGTCGCGCAACGCATCGAGTACGTGGGCCGTGCCGAGGACATTAGTGGAAAACGTCTCGACCGGATTGCGGTACGAGGCGCGCACCAGCGGTTGCGCTGCCAGATGAAAAACGAAGTCAGGCTTGAATTCGTGAATGGCCGCCCGTACCGCGATCGCATCGTTGATGTCGGCGATGTGATGATCGAGCCGCTTGGCCAGTTCGAGTTGCTCGAACAGGGAAGGGCGGGTCGGAGGTTGCAGGGAGTAGCCGGAGACTTCGGCGCCGAGTTCCAGGAGCCATTCGGCCAGCCAGGAACCCTTGAAGCCGGTGTGTCCGCTGATCCAGACCTTGCGGCCGGAATAAATTGTTTTCAGATCCAGATTTTCCATGGAGCTTTGTTTTCCTTCCACAGCCGGTCGAGGTATTGCATTTCCTGGTAGGTATCCATTGGCTGCCAAAACCCTTCGTGGTGATAGGAGTGGAGCTGCTTGTCCGCAGCCAGACGCATCAACGGCTCCCGCTCAAGCATCACGTTCTGATCGTCTGGAAGATAATCGAACAATTCGTGATTGCATACCATGAAACCGACGTTGATCTTGCTGCTTTCGTGGGCCGGTTTTTCCTCGAAACGCGTGATGCCGCCGTTCTCGTCGATGGAAAGGGAGCCAAAGCGGCCCGGAGGACGCGAAGAGGTCAGCGTACAAATCTTTCCGGAACGTTTGTGCTCGGCAATCGACGCCGGGATGTCGATGTCGCTAACGCCATCGCCGTAAGTCAGCAGAAACGGTTCGCCGGGCGCAATGTAACGCTGGATCTTGCGGATACGGTAGGCCGTCATGGCGTCTTCACCGGTATCGGCAAGTGTGACCTCCCATTTTTCTTCGTTGTGGTGGTCGTGAAAATGAACCGACGGATGATGACCGAGATTAAGCGTCACGTCGGAGGTATTCCAGAGATAATTACGGAAGTATTCCTTGATCATATCACCCTTGTAACCGAGGCACAGGATGAATTCGTTAAACCCGTAATGAGCGTATATCTTCATGATATGCCACACAATTGGGCGACCGCCTATGGGAACCATGGGTTTGGGACGAAATTCCGTTTCTTCACGTAACCGTGTCCCTTTGCCGCCACACAAAATGACCACTTTCATCAAGGCTTCCTTTCTGCTTCAAATTTTTAAACCGTCTCAATCAAAACAGGTAACCATTCGGTCGGCAACGATTAATATTCCTCATTAAGAGATTGCAGAACGATGGATTCCTTTCTAAACAAAAACCCATATGATTCGTGTCTCGATTGCCACGCCAACCTTTAACCAGGCAGCCACAATTCGGCAGACCATCGAGAGCGTGTTAAGTCAGGATTATCCCGAAGTGGAATACTGGGTTGTCGATGGCGGCAGCACCGACGGCACTGTTGATATCCTCCGCGAATACGAGAAGAATCCCCGTTTCCACTGGTTGAGCAAGGATGACGAAGGGCAGGGGGACGCCATCAATAAGGGACTCTCCGCCGCCACCGGTGAGATTTTTAATTGGATCAATTCCGACGACTATCTGGAACCCGGCGCCCTGCGCAAAGTCGCCGCAGCCTTTGAAAAGAATCCCGACAAGGACATCGTTTCCGGCCAGACAGCCGAATTTTACGGCGAACCGCCCCAGATTTACAACTATGTCAGGCTCCAGATTCGAGAAACGCCCGAGGAATCGATTGTGGTTGGGGTTTATTGCCAACCGAGCACCTTCTGGCGCACCTCCGTTTTTCGTGAAATGGGCGGTATCGAGAAAAAGCTCCATTTCATTCTCGACTGGCACCTCTGGGTCAAATACCTGGCCCTTCACGGCCAGGAACGCGTCCTCATCATAGACGATCTGTTGGCTCATTACCGACAGCATCCCAATAGCAAAACCACACGCGATTCCGATAAATTTTACGTCGAGGCCGAACAGGTCTTCCACGACCTGTTGAGCAACCTCCAGGCACCAGCGGAATTGATCGATACGGTCTGCGCCGACTCCCAATTGCCAACCTTGAAATTCCAATTCTCCGGGGATTTCGACCGGGAATTGTTCTTCGGGAAGTACTGCGAACGGCTGGTGCGCATCTATCGTCTTAGCGATTTGAAGAAAGCCAAAGTCTGGTTGAATCGTTCTTTTGCATTCAAGCCGGTCATCACGCTTTGGCGGATGAAAATGGCCTTGCGTCTGTTGTTCAAATAACGCACATCGTTCCAATCGGTCGCAAATAAGGGAACTGGGAATCTTATTTTCAGCCACGCGACTCCTAATCACGTCCAAATCTGATCCAACACAGCACGCGATAGAGTATTATCTATTTTATATAACTAACATTGTGCGAAATGATATACTGGATCCAAATCTACTTTTATGAGCCTATCAATCGTTTGATCGACTGATCTCTTTATTGATGGACTTGTGTCCGTTAACCTGGTGGCCAGGTCAATGCACGACCACCCAGTAGATGGACATGCAGATGCGGTACAGCCTCTCCGCCGTTTTTACCATTATTAATCACCAGCCTGAAGCCGGTCTCGGATATGCCGGCTTTTTTGGCAATTTGGGCTGCGGTTAGTAGAAGATGTCCCAAAAGCCCCTCGTCTTCTGTTTGAGCTAAAGCCACCCGCTCAATCGCCTTCTTTGGGATGATGAGAATATGGGTGGGAGCCTGGGGTGAAATGTCCTTAAAAGCCAGGCAGCGATCATCTTCGTAGACGATATCGGCCGGGATTTCCTTATTGATAATCTTGGAAAAGATCGTAGCCATTAGGAGTTATCCTGTAAAAAGATCTCACTAAAAAGTGTAAAATGTATAAAAATCAGAAGTCGCTAACAAATAAGCAGTTCCACTTGATTTGCATTGACCTTAGAGAGGTGCGCACGTGAAAAGTTGATAATGTCGTCGCTTAGGTTGCGGCAGCTTTTACGCCACCGGAGTGCGGAATCCAGAATCTTGGTGCAGTCGCGCAACCCTTCTAATCGGACGCCGCGAACCTGGTATTCAATGGCCTGATCGAGCCGCTTGGCCAGCATCGGGTAAAAAAGCAATTCGTAGGAAGCGTGGGCGGCTAGTTCGGGTAGATAAATGGATACGCGCGGCGGAACTACATCGCTCTTTTTCGCCACATCGGGAAATCCAACGCCTTCCAGCGATTTCTTGATCATCCCTTGCAAGGCTTCCACGCTCAGAACCTGGAATTCGCAATCCGTTTCGAGATAGTGAACAATCGCTTTGGCAACTTGATTGCTCAAGTGCCAGTTTAAATAGCCCGCATTCCGGGCCGAATGTTCGATCGACTCCGTAATCCACCCTTCCGACAGCGGCACCAACCGGGTGTTATGCCAGATCACATTGGGCAGTTTTTGCGGAAGAGCGATCATTTATTGAAGGGTCAGGCTTTGGACTTCGTTGACAAATTCCTTGATGTCCCGGAATTTGCGGTAAACCGAGGCAAACCGCACATAAGCAACTTCATCGAGCTTGCGCAAGCGAATCATGATCTTTTCTCCGATGGCGATCGTCGGGATTTCCCGGTCGTGGGTTTTGACCAGTTCATCAATGATTTCCTCAACTGTGCGATGCAATACTTCCGGACTGATCGGGCGTTTTTCGCAAGCTTTCTCAATACCGGATACAAGCTTCCTCTTGTCAAAAGGTTCGTAGCGTCCGTCACGTTTGAGGACACGGATGTCCTCGCGCTCGATTTCCTCGTACGTGGTAAAGCGGTGCTCACACTTGAGACACTCCCGGCGGCGGCGTATAACCGCCCCATCTTTCCATGCACGCGAGTCGATCACCTTATCTTCCTGCGCTCCACATTTAGGACACCTCATACAATAGGTTGTACCAGCACAATCTATATATCACAACAAGTGGTAGCGTCAAGCGAACGTGACACGGTTTTCCGAATTTAGCAAAGAAATGTGATCCTTTTATCCAGTAAAAGGATTGAAACGGAGTAAGAGAATAAACACGAGCCGGCCTCTATCAAGTGATTAGTAAGATCCCTTGATAGAGGCCGGAGCAGAAACTTTAGCGGGCTAATGAATTTGGGTGATTCAGCGGGTTTTCAGGCCTGCGCACTAAAGCTGCTGCCGGTTGATTGACTTGAAGAGGCGCTCCCGTTCGCCAGGTAAGCAATCAAGGTGGTGACGTCAGTCTGAGAACTGGTGCTACTGCTGCTACTCGTGGTTGAGGAACTGCTGGAGCTGTCAGTGCCGTTGCTCTCAGTTCCATCGGAAGACGGAGGTGGCGGAGGGCCCCCTGCCCGCGGTGTATTTTGCAAATCGGTCTTGAGCGTTTCGAATGCCTCCTTGGCCGAGTCGGTGTCGCCCGATTTGATGGCGGATTGGAGGGTATCGATGTCCTGACCAATCACTCCACCGGAATCGCTTGAGCTTGAATCGGAGGAACTCGAATCCGAGCCGGTCGATGAACTCTGACTTTGAAAATCCGACTGAATGCTCGTCAGCGCCGTTTGGGCCGCAGTCAAATCTCCGGAGTCGATAGCCGATTCCAAAGTGTCGAATTTTTCTTTTCTTGCCTTCATCTGTTCCTGCAGTTCTTCGAGGTAGCTGCTGGCTGATGTCGATGATGTCGTTGAAACACTTGATACTGAACTCATAGATTTCCTGTGTTGTGGGTTGAATTAGGAGCTTCTGCTCGTTGCGCGTCTCAACACCCTCATGATGTCTTGAGGCTTTTTCGGCGCCCCTTGAGTTCGGATTAGGAGAATTCATTAATATCTATACTTACAATCAATTGATAATCAGTATCATGCGCGATTCCATTACTGAGCCATGACCGTAATGACTCAAAATAAGAATTTATTACCCTACCCGGCTCTCTCTGACAGAGAGGCCGTTTGTGGAATAAGGATTTCTAACGGAATGGGTTTGGTGACGTGTCCGGTATTCGGAGTGTCTGAATATCTTCAGGGGAAGAAATTGCAATGCGCGGTATTTCTTTCCGGAAAAACGGCTCGTCCGGGAAGTAACGCAAATCACCTCACAATCGGAAAGAAATGATCTCTTCCGAGGTGCAATAAGTCAAAACTCAAAGGTCAAAAGTAAAAGCCGCATGTAAAAAGTCAAAAGTGTCGGCAGTTGTGGCCTTCATCTTTTAAATTCACTTTTAGGCGGGAGCTATTAACTTTTTGCGTTTTGAGTAGTGGTTTTGACCTTTGACTTTTGATTTTTAACTTCAGCGCTCTAATCGCGCAGCAATATCTTCTGGGCCTGGGCGTCGATGGCGCGGGCCATTTCGAGTGTTTCGGCCAGGATGCAGTAATGTCCCATCTTGCGTCCGGGGCGCGGGTCGCTTTTGCCGTAGAGGTGCAGTTTCAATCCCGGCAATGCCAGCAGCGCCGGCCAATCGGGCGTATGTTTGGCCCAGAGATCGCCGAGAATATTGTGCATGAGGACAGGCGAAAGCAGATCGGTCTTGCCGAGGGGTAATCCGCAGACGGCGCGCAATTGCTGTTCGAACTGACTGGTGACGCACGCGTCGAAACTGTAGTGGCCGGAATTGTGCGGACGGGGCGCGGTCTCGTTGATGAGGATTTTGCCGTCGGCGGTCAGGAACATTTCAACAGCAAGCAGTCCGACGAGATTCAATTGCCGGGCCAACGATTCGGCGATGCGTCGGGCTTCGTCGCTGACGGCGGCATCCAGCGGTGCGGGAGCTTGCGTGATGGCGAGGATATGGTTCTCGTGATGATTGTGCGCCACCGGGAAGCAGCGTGTGACATCGTCGTGGGTGCGCGCTACAATGACGGAGAGTTCCGCCTGGAAAGTGATCCACTTTTCCACCACACCGACCGGAGCGCCGTGTTGCTTCCAGATTTGGGCGAGATCTTCGCCGCCGCGAATGTTCTGCTGTCCTTTGCCGTCGTAACCGAAGTCGGCGGTTTTGAGGACGCAGGAGCCGAGTTCCTTTGCGGCCTGGGCGAGTGACTCGACACTGTCGACGACGCGGAACGGCGCGACGGGGAATCCGTGTTTGCTGAGGTACTCCTTTTCTCGGCGACGATTCTGGGACATGTGCAGAATTTCGCGCGAAGGATGAATGTCGACGTGTTTGGAGACCGCGTCGAGAGCCGAGACCGGGATATTCTCGAATTCGTAGCTGACCACGTCGACGCCGCTGGAGAATTTCTCCAACGCCGCGATATCAGAGAAGCAATTGCTGAAAGTGAGATCGGCCACCTGCCCGGCGGGACAATCGGGAGTAGATTCGAAGATGTGGACGCGATAACCGAGTTTGCGTGCTTCGATGGCAAACATGCGGCCGAGCTGGCCGCCGCCAAGCATGCCAATGGTCGCTCCGGGAAGAATGGTTTTCATTTCAAAAAAGTACGAGCTTCCAGTACCTGATACATTCAAGCTTTGGGCAATTTCGTTTTCAGGACGGTATGGGTCTGGCTGGAACGGAATTTCTTCCACGCGGCGGCGAGCTTCTCGTCGTGCAGCGCGAGGATCGCGATGGCCAGCAAGGCAGCGTTCCTGGCTCCGGGCGTGCCGATGGCCAGACAGCCGACGGGAATACCGCCGGGCATTTGCGCGATGGAAAGGAGAGAATCGAGTCCCTTGAGCGCACGACTTTCGACCGGAACACCGAGAACAGGCAGAGTCGAGAAGGCCGCGGTCATGCCGGGAAGATGCGCCGCACCGCCTGCGCCGGCGATGATGACTTGCAATCCCCTGCCCGCGGCGCTGCTGGCGTATTCACAAAGTTTATGCGGCGTGCGATGGGCCGAGACGATTTCCTTTTCGTAGGTGACGCCGAATTCATCGAGGGTTTGCGCGGCGACGGAAAGCGTGGACCAGTCGGAACTGCTGCCCATGATGATGCCGACGCGAATGGGAGAGGATTTCTTTTTCATAGATAAAAACAGTGCCTGTATATAACAACAAGTCGGCCTTTGTGGGAAAGATTATTGATGCGGCTTTGCGTGGAAATCGGAGTAGAAAAACCGTTTTGACTGCCGGACGGAAGCCGGAACGGGGAAGTTCGTGGATAATAAAAAAAGGGAGAAACCAACAGGCTTCTCCCTTTTTAAAAGAGGCGAAGATTACTTCTTCTTCGCAACCTTCTTCGTGGCCTTTTTGGGGGCGGCCTTCTTTACGGTCTTTTTGACAACCTTCTTAACGGCTTTCTTTTTCACTGCCATTTGTACTCACCCCCTTTGCGTTGTCCCATGATTTTGGGAAGTCTTTTTCGCGATCACTTCCGTAGTGAATAATTTTTTCCGCGCTTGCCGTCAAACATAATTTTAATTTTCTTGCGATTTTTTTCGCAGAGCATCTCGCGATAAGTCATCGTTTTTTTCTGTGAATTGCAAATTTTCCGGCAATTTTACGAGTAGGAATCGTTCGAGCGGCTTATTTTTTTTCGGAAGAAATGCCGAATTTCGCGAGCACCTGACGCGCGATGTCGGCAACGGGCCAAAGTCGGCCGATCCCTTCATATCCGCAAGCGAGCAGTCCTTTTTCGGGGCCGATGAATTCGACGCCGCGCTTTTTCAGAAGCTCAACATTGGCCTGCGTGGCCGGGTGCAGCCACATCTTGCCGTTCATCGCGGGAGCGACAACGACCGGTGCGAGCGTGGCGAGGAGAATGCACGTGAGCACTTCAGGTGCGAGGCCGTGGGCGTATTCGCCGATGAGATTGGCTGTGGCGGGAGCGACGATGACCAGGTCGGCATCGTCGGCCAGGGTGATGTGCATGGGACGCGCATCGAGCACGCCTTCATTGGCGTCGGTGACCACCTGCCTGTGCGTGAGTGCGGCAAAGGTCAGCGGAGTGATGAAGCGGCACGCTTCACGGGTGAGGATGACGTCGACATCGACTCCGGCCTTGGAGAGGGCACTGGCCAGGTCGGCGGCGCGGAACGCGGCGATGGATGCGGTCACGCCCAGGACAACGCGCGGCTTTTTCGCCTTGGGGCGGATGATTGTTGCGGATGCTTTGGATTTCTTCATGGTTTCAACCTTTCCCCTGCGCGGCGAATCAAACCAGCGTCAGGCGGCTGCTGAGGTAACGTTCGGCCCGCATGATGGCGCGGAATTTAATGAGATCTTCTTCCATGGAACCGCTCAGGATGGTGTAGCGGTAGAGACGCCAATTCTGCATCTCCTCTTTGCCCCGGGCCAGGCGCATCTGGATCTGTTCCTCGCTCTCGGTGCCGCGCTTGCGCAGGCGGCGTTCGAGTTCCTCCAGCGTGGGCGGCATGATGAAGACGTCAACCAGCGAAGAGCGGATCAACGGATCCTTGCAGCCGCGAATGCTCTCGGCTCCTTGCACGTCGATGTCGAGAAGGACGTCGGTGCCTTCTTCGAGGGCTTTTTTGACCGGTGCCAGAAGTGTCCCGTAGTAGTTCAGGTGCACCTTGGCGTGTTCGAGCATCTCGCCGGCTTTGATCTTCTGCTGGAACTCTTCGACTGTGAGAAAATGATAATCGACGTTATTGGTCTCACCGGGACGCGGCGGCCGGGTCGTGCAAGAGACCGAGTAGATGAAATCAGGAGTGGCCCGAAGATTGCCGCACAACGTCGATTTGCCGGTGCCGGAGGGTGCGGAAATGACGAAGAGGATGCCCTGGCGGCGAAAGGAATTAGCGGTCATTCGATATTCTGGACTTGTTCGCGGATTTTTTCCAACTCTGTTTTCAGGCTGACGACCGCCTGCGAGATGACGAGGTCGTTGGCCTTGCTGCCAATGGTGTTCACTTCCCGGTTGAGTTCCTGGATGATGAAATCGA
Source organism: Methylacidiphilaceae bacterium UBA1321 (assembly GCA_002306945.1). GTDB lineage: Bacteria > Verrucomicrobiota > Verrucomicrobiia > Methylacidiphilales > UBA1321 > UBA1321. Next base: position 13,068 of record DBTH01000267.1, read on the forward strand.
GGGTACGGCCAACGGGTTCATCCTTGTCGAGCAATCCGTCCACCTGGTCAAGATGACTGCGGAAGCGGGTGATTTCTTCGCTGATGTCGGAACGGTCGGAGAAGAAGACGATTTCCTTGAGCAACCGCTCGTCGGAGGGCGCGATGTCGAATCCGGAGGTCTTGGCGCGTTCGATCAGCGACTGGCGGTGATGTTCCATGACCAACGGCGCACGGCGGGCGACGGTCTGGGAAAGGGTGCGGAGGTATTTGACGCGTTTCTTCAAGTCGCGGGCCAGGGTGAGTCCTTCCCGGCGGCGCATTTCGGAAAGTTTGTCGAGAGCCAGGCGCAACGCTTTTTGCAGGGCGGGCCAGATGCCTTCGGCGGTGATTTCCTCGGGTGTAGGCTCGGTGACGACGCCGGGACCGCGCAGGACGGCTTCAAACGGCACGGGCTGGTCGAGGTGGAGTGTTTTACCAAGGCGGACGAGTTGCTTGTGATATTCCCGCGCGGCGGCGAAGTTGATGACCGCGGTTTGTCCACGTGCCGCTGCGGCTTCGCGCAACGTCACGGAAACCGTCAGGCGTCCTCGTGAAATACGGGTATTGATTTCGTCGCGCAGTCGGGGTTCGAGTTCGGTCAACCCGCGCGGCAGGGTCAGGGCGATTTCGCTCTGTTTGCGGTTGACGCTGCTGATTTCGATGGTGATGGGATGCCCGGCAAAGTTTGTTTTGCCGCGGCCATAACCGGTCATGCTTCTCATGTGATAATACGAAAGTTTTCAGTTTTCAGGAAAAAGAGGGAGAACGGCAGTTCTACGTACGAGGTTCTACTAAGTTTCGGTTTCCTCTACTCAACCGTTTTTATTTCATCCTTTACCTTCCGACTTTCCTGAGTTCCTAATAAAATCCACTGCCTTTTAATTCCTTAAATTCCGTTAATTCAGTCTAAAAAGCCTTTTGGCTTTCTCACTTTCCGCTCAGGCCGAGAATGCGGCTGACTTCGTAGACATCCTTGTCGCCGCGTCCGGAGAGGTTGACGATGAGGAGATTGTCTTTCGGCAACGTGGGCGCCAGCTTGATGCTTTCCGCAACGGCGTGTGAACTTTCGAGCGCGGGGATGATGCCTTCGATGCGGCTCAGGAGTTTGAAGGCGTCCAGTGCTTCGGTGTCGGTGGCGTAGGTGTATTCCGCACGGCCGATTTCACGCAGATAGGAGTGTTCGGGGCCGACGGCGGCATAGTCGAGACCTGCGGAAACCGAGTGGGTCAATTCGATCTGGCCGTTGGCGTCCTGAAGGACGTAAGTCCGCGCGCCTTGCAAAACGCCGAGCGTTCCACCCTGGAATCGCGCCGCGTGACGACCGGGCTTGATCCCCTCGCCTCCGGCTTCGACGCCGATGCAACGGACGTCCTTGTCCTGGAGGAAGGGATAGAACAGGCCAATGGCGTTGCTGCCGCCGCCGACACAGGCGATGAGAGCGTTCGGCAAGCGACCTTCAACCTTGAGAATCTGCTCGCGGGCTTCGTCGCCGATGATGCGCTGGAAATCGCGCACCATGGCCGGGTACGGATGGGCGCCGTAGGCGGTTCCGAGAACATAATGCGTCGTGCGGATGTTTGTCACCCAGTCGCGCATCGCT
>DBTH01000299.1 GCA_002306945.1 Methylacidiphilaceae bacterium UBA1321
TGGGTGCCGACCGTGGCGGCCCACCGGTTCTTCCACATGTCGTTGAACAGGCTGGTGGGCTCGGAAACGTCGTCGACCAGGAATTCTCCGTAGATCCGCCAACCGCGGCGCGGACGCACTTCCAGGTCGAAGGCCAATTCTCCGTTGTTGTCGTTCTCCAGTCCCTGCCCCTTCTCCATGAACAACGGCGCGAAGGGGAGGAAGGCGGCGGGTTCCTGGCGATCGTAGACGATCAGGGCCTCGCTGGCGCCCAGTGTCAACCAATCGGAAGCCCGCCATTCGTAGCGATGACCGTACAGCGACCGGGTGTGCTCGTCGCCTCGGAACGAGCCCGCCCCATCGATCGAAAGACTCGCCCACAGGGTGCGAACCTGAAAGTTTCCCCAGTGCGATGTCCAGTCGAACAACGGCATGGGCGCCGTGCCGGCCCCGAGAACCAACGGGTAGGAGTACGACGGCCCCCAATGCTGCCGGGATCGACCCATTCCGATCCGCCCCAATCCACTTTCGTAGGCGAGCTTCCCTTCCCAACGGCTGAACGAGGTGTAATCCACACGCGAATTCGCGCCTTCCTTCTGGAATTCCTGGTACTGGCCGTCCCAGGAACGCCGGGTGTCACTGGTCTGGGCGGTGACCATGCGGGCGTCCACCCAGAACGCGAGGTGCTCGGTGCGCCCGCGCAACTCCCCCCCCGCATCCAAGGCGAACTGGCCTTCGTCGCCGGGGTTGCGCCATTCCAAGCCCATCTTGGGATGCAGGACCAGCGACGAATCGCCTCCGCCAAGCAACTCCCACCCCCCGCTTTGGTTCGAAGTATCCGGCCCGGGCAGGATATGCCCCGTCTTCCCGCCATCCAAGGCGCCTTGATGGAAAGCACCCAGCAAGGCCGGAAGCCCTTCGGTTCGCAGGGTGCGCGGATCGTCCAAGCGCAGATCGGGGGACATGGCCGCCCCCCCTCCGATCAGCAACGCAAGCAGCAGCGCTGTCACCCGCGGGACCGTTATTGGATCGCCACGATCAGCGCAATCGCCGTCTGCGCCATTGCCCCGACGACCGCGGCCACCGTGCCCCAGACCTTGTACCAGTCGGTGGGCTCGTCCTTCTTGAACGGCACGTAGATCTCGGCACCCGGGTCCGGATCCAGCTCGGCGCGCTTGATGGTGGCCTTCTTGCCATTGGCGTAGGTGACCATCACGCGCTCTTCATCGCCGGTGCGGGTAAGTCCGCCCGCGGCATCCACATAATCCTCGATGTCCATTCCCTTCACCCAAAGCACGTCACCTGGCGAAACCACCTCGCCCTTCACGCGTACGGTCAGCTGTTCGAAGGGCATCTCGATCACGTCCCCATCCTGCAAAGCGATGGGCGAGGCGAGACCTTTGCCGAGCGCATCGGCCATGCTGAAGTTGATCTGGTACCGATCGTCGCCTCGACGCCGGTACAGGCGGCCACCTTCCAGATAGGCATTGGGGTCCAGCTGTCCCACGCGCGTCATGAGCTCGCGGAAGGTCTCGCGCTTGTGCAGCAGGCTGTAGGGCCCCGGACTGAGAAAGGCGCCGCTCAAGGTGACCACTTCCTGCTGGTAGAACTCCGGATCGAGGGGGACCACGACGCGATCGCCGGGGCGCAGCGGGATTTCGTCCGCACCCAAGGTGAGGTCGTCGCGGATGGTAAACTCTTCGACCTCGACTTCGCGTTTCCCCGGCACCAGATGCTCGATCCGGATCTTTCCCTTCAAGCGGTTGGGGACGAACCCGCCCGCCAAGGCGATCAGACTCTGGGCCGACATGCCTTTCTGCCACAGGAGCCGCTGCGGATTCTTCACGCCCCCCGCGATCGAGACGGTATCCTGCGACCGGAGCTGCGACGCGCTCAACACCTGGACCAGATCCTGTTCCTGGAGCAAAACCGAAGACTTGCCGGAATCCGTCGGCGCCGACAGGTAGGTGATCGTGGAATCGGGCAGGGTCCGTCGAATCAGCAGGCGCCCCTGCTTGGCTTCGGGCCGAAGACCTCCCGCTTGGGCGATCGCCTCGGCCGTGGTGCTCCCCGCCTTCAGTTCGTAGCGCCCGGGAAACCAGACAGCCCCTTCCACATCGATGTGGTTGCGACCCTGCTCCGTCGCTTCCCGGACGATCAACGAATCGCCGTCGCGCAGTGGATACGGCTTCCCCTTCTGGTAGGCTTCGGGGGGATCCAGATCCAGCACGTCGCGTCGCCCTTCGTCCATCACGCGCGTCAATTGCATCCCGTGCGCCGCGGTCGGATTCGGATTGCCAGCCAAGGCCAGGGCCGTCTTCAAGTCCTCGGCGCCCTTCAACTCGTAGATGGCAGGGTGTCCGACATCTCCATCGACCGCCACCAGCTTTTCGGCCCGCGGCAGGAAGACCACGTCCCCGTCCCGCAAGATGGCCTTCGACGGCTTTCCACCTTTGAACAAAACATCGTACAGGTCGATCGTGTCCTTTTCCCCGCTCGCCCGAGTGATTTGGATGCACCGTACGGTGCCGATGGGCGTGGGACCCTTGGCGCGGTAGAGCGCCAGAAAGACGTTGGAATTGCCGAGCATGTCGTAGCCGCCCGGCTGGACCACCTCGCCCATCACGAACACCTTGGTCGCCGTGATCGCTTCGGGGCGCAGGTTCATCGAAACCGATCCGTTGGCCAGTCCGGCATACGCCTTCTTCAGGCGCCCCCGCAGCAGGTCTTGCGCTTCTCCCAGCGAAAGGTTGTTGAGCGAAACCAGTCCGACCCCTTCGACATTCACCTTCCCTTGGCTGTTGACGACCAAGCGGATCTCGCGCTCCACCGCACCCCAGAGCGTCAGAACCAGGTTGTCTCCAGGCTTGATCGGGTAATCGGGACCCACGGCGGTTTGGAGGTCGTAGAACGCGCTGGGCAGCGACTTGGCGAAGAACTCGACCTCGTACCGATTCAGTCCTTGCTTGGGAGGGGGCGGAAAACGGTCGTCCTTGACCGCTTGCTTTTCCGATTCGGCGAGGGTGGTCCCTTGGACCACGTTTACGGTGTTGTCCACGTTCGGCGAGGCGGCGGGAGGTGCATCCAGTTGGCCCTTCATCTTCGCCTCGGCCACAGCCTGCTTGGCCATTTGGATCTCTTCGTCGCTGAGCGACGATGGATCCCGGCCATTCAGCATACTGCGGGCTTTGGCAAGCTGGGCAGGCGTCGCGGTCTCGGGGTCGATGCCGATCTTCTGGGCGAAGGCCGACTCACTGGGGGTCAGGGAAACCGCAGCATAAACCAGCGACGCGCCAAAGAAAAGGGAGAGCAGAAAACGTCTGAACATGGCAAAAACCTAGCCTTGCGATGGTTGGAATGGCGAGCCGCCAGCAAATCTTGTCCAGAACCGCTTCTTGTTCTCGGCGTACAGATCGAACAACAGAGACGCGAAAAGCCCCAGGATCAATCCTCCCATCCCTCCGGCCAGCACGATGAGTTTGCGGTTCGGCCCGGACTTGGTCATCGGGAGCCTGGGCGAATCAATCACATCCAGGACCGGAATGTCCTTGGCTTCGTCGATTTTCGCCATCTCGTACTGCTTGACTAGTTGGAGGTAGATCTCCTGGTCGATCTGGAGGCTCCGCTGGAGGCGACCTTCTTCCAGTTGGTACTCGGGATCGGTGCGGACCCGGTTGTTCGCCCGGAAATTCCGTAAAGCAATCTCGTCGCGCGTCAAACTCTCCTTCACTTCCTTGGCCCGACTCTCGATGAACTTGCGGTTCTCTCCTGCTTTGCCGCTCAAGCGGTTCACGAGGATGTCGTTGACCGTTTCGACCAGGAAACGATTGATGTCGTAGGAAAGTCGCGGATCCTCGAACTGCGTGCTCAGCGTGATCACACCGCTCTTCTTGTTCCGAGCGACAGCGATGTACTTGCCGTTGTTCAACCGCTGGATGAGCCCCTCCCGTTCCTTAGCTACCCAATCGGAAACCGTTGTGTCGGATTTCGTTCCCCAGAAATCGCGCAACAAAAAAGCCTTAGAGGTGTCAGCCTCCGCCTTGCCTCCTTTCCAGGGGCGATCCAACACGGCTTGGGCGAGGTCGGTAGAGCGAAGGATGTCCTCGATGTACAGAGATGGGTCGCTGGACTTCGAAGAAGCGTCCATGCCGGCCAGGGACGCGAGGGCACCCAAGCTCCCGCCCAGCGAGCTCCCCGAGGTCTGGAGGATCAACTTCGTCGAGCTGGAGTAGACGTTCTTCTGCAAGACGGCGAAGGCCGATGTAGCGGCCAATACCAAGACCGCAACGGCCACCGTCAATCGCTTATGGCGCAAGCTGCGCCGCAAGAGAAGCTCCAGGTCCAAGTCGGGTTCGTCTTGTGTGTCGGCAGGCATGGCGTCGGATTCCGATCTGGAAAAGATTTTTGGGCAGTGTGACAAAGATTGTATATCACCAGTCCGCTGTGCCACACATTGGAATTTCGCTCGAGATTTTGGTTCACCTTCCTCACGCAAGAAATCCGAGCCTCCATGTTACGTTCTGGACTGGCAGTTCCACCGCTTGACTCATACCTTTGAGACAATGCCTGAAACTTGCTCTGTTCCATCCTCGCAGGTTGCACGTCGGGTTGCGACCTTCAAGAGTGCTCTCCTTCCGCTTTCCGAAACTTTTATTTTGGAACAGGTTGCATCCTGTTCTTTCTGGCATAACCGCTTATTCGGATACAGCCTCGTACAAGGAGGCTTATCCATCGAAGTGGTGGACCACGATGTCCTCTGGCACGGCCAGCGTCCTCTTTTGGCAAAACTGCTGAACCGCGTCTCTCGTCAACGTTTTGAACCTTACTTGGCAGCAAAGCGCATCCGATCATTCTCACCTGACCTGATCCACGTTCATTTCGGGACTGAAGCTCAGTCCAACTGGAACCTTATTTCGCGCTTTGACCTGCCCATCGTTGTAACGCTTCATGGGCGAGACATCACAGTTCGTCCCGATGAATGGGAATCAGGGAATCAAGGGAAGCGCATGGCAAACTACCCTAAGGGCCTACGAAGATTGGCCCGCGATTCCCGCGTACACTTCGTGGCTGTGAGCCAGTGGATTCGCCAAGCTGCGATGGACTTCGGGCTTCCCTCCGAAAAGATTGATGTACATCCTATCGGAGTTGACATCCGACGTTTTACACCAGCTCCAGAGCTACGTATGAGCCCCCCTGTAATCCTTTTTGTCGGGAGGCTGGTTGAGAAAAAGGGAGTAGAATACCTGTTACACGCGATGCCATCAATCTTGCAACAATCTCCCCAAGCCAGAATTGTCGTTATCGGGGATGGACCGTTGCAAGACTCGGCCCGGTCTTTGGTCCGGAAGCTGTGCATCCCGGTCGAGTTTCTCGGTTCCCAACCCTCAGAGATCGTCTTGGGTTGGATGCGCAAGTCCACCGTCCTTTGCCTTCCGAGCGTCACTGCGAAAGACGGCGATGCAGAGGGCCTCGGAATCGTCCTGTTGGAAGCCCAGTCCTGTGGGATTCCAGTCGTTACCTCAGCTAGGGGGGGGCGAGACGAGGGTATTGAGGATGGGGTCACCGGGTTTTCGGTGGCAGAACGAGACATTGAAGGACTGGCCGACCGCATTGCGCAAATCCTTGGGCATGAGGCTCTTCGGGACCGGTTGTCCTTAGCCGCGAGGGACCGGATGATTCGGTTGTTTGACATCCGCTCTTGCACTCTTTCCCTAGAAAATCGCTACGAGAAACTGGTCGAACGCCATCTTAAGAAGTGTACAGCGAGTCGTCTTTGAACGCTTCACGGAATGCCGTCTGGGTCACGCTTTCGCAGTCCGTGCGAATCGGTAGTCAGCTGGTCGGAATCGTATTCCTTTCCCGTATCTTAGAAGTAGGTGACTTTGGTGTCATGGCCATGGCAATGTCCGCTGTGGCCTTCGCAACACTATTACGAGATTTGGGAATTTCGTCCGCGTTGATTCAGAAACCTGAAGTGACCGAAGATGACCTAGCAACCGCAGTCTTCACCCAAACGGCGACCGCTGCACTCCTGGGTATCATGTTCGCCCTATTCGCGCCTTGGACTGCAGTCATCCTCGGTGAGGAGAGGATTATCCCGATCCTACGTTGGCTCGCGATTGTCTTCCCATTGAACGCCATGAGTAGCGTCTCCCAAGCGATGATGGAAAGGGCAGGACGCTTCCGTACCGTAGCCCTCGTCGAGATTACCTCGACTCTTGTTGGACTTGTCGCCGCCGTGTTCTTCGCTACGCATAGGTTCGGCGTCCTAACCCTCGTTTTCCAGTCTTTAGCTGCCTCCGTTATTAGCACTTGTGGCCTCTTGCTTTTAGGACCGGCATTGCGAAAAGGACATTTTGAGCAAAACCGACTACGAGCATTGTTAGGCTTTGGCGGTCACTTAACCCTTTTCAACTTGTTGAATTTTTTTTCTCGCAATGCAGACAATATCTTGATCGGACGAAACATGGGCTCGGTCGACCTTGGAATCTATTCGCAAGCGTACAAAGTGATGCTATTTCCCGTTCAGAACCTCACACTGGTAGCTGGTCGCGCTTTGTATCCAGCACTCTGCAGGGACCAAGGTTCCTTGGATCAGGTGTGGGGAAAGTTCTTGAAAGCGACAAGAATGATCTCCACGCTCTCATCTCCCCTACTCCTGTTCATCGTGATTTTCCGCGCAGAATTTGTCCTCCTTGTCTTTGGTCGCCGCTGGGCTTCCGTCGCACCGCTCCTGATATGCCTAGGACTGACAGGCTGCGTCCAAACCTTGGTTAGCCTTACCGGTACTGTTTTCATGGCAATGGGCAAGACCAAGCTCCTATTCAGGGTCGGTGCATTTAGCACGTTTACCCAAGTCACGGCATTTGTAATCGGAAGTCACATGGGCTTGGCAAGCTTGGTCCAGTTGTACTTCGTCGCCAATCTGATAAATGCCATCGTTATTTTGAGTTGCGTTTTGTCGCTACTTCACGGCAATTGGCACCATTATCTTGTATCCGCTTTGCCGACGTATCTTGCGGCTGCAGCGACCCTCGGTTGTAGTTGGTTTATGGTCACGTTCTGGGGACATCAGAACCATCTCACAGCTCTATTCTTTGGTCTCGGTGGTCTCATCTGGTATCTCCTAATCATTTACTGGCTGATGCCCAAAAGGGTTCAAGATTTCGAGCCAATCTGGAAGATCGCGACCCGGAAAGGAAGATCTTGAAAACTGATTCAGTTTGGCAGGAATCGAAGTACTTGGTTTATAATGGTGTACTCCGACCTTCTCAAGATGAGTTCGAAGTCGGTGTCGGCTCCCGCATAACCGCTCGGCTCGTTGCTGAGTTCTACTCGAAAGCGTTACCGGCCCATGCAAAGGGACGGCTATTGGATCTTGGATGTGGGAAAGCTCCCTTATACGGATTCTATAGCAAATTCGTTTCGGAAGTCATCCGTGCTGATTGGCCGAACTCCGTGCATCACAATCCCAGCACAGATGTATACTGCGACATTGGCAAACCCCTTCCATTCAGCAACGTTTCGTTTGACACCGTCCTCCTCTCCGACGTGCTAGAACACCTGCCTGATCCATCCCTATTATGGCAAGAACTCGCCCGCATCCTTGCCCCTGGGGGAAAAGTGATCGGGAACATCCCATTTCTATATTGGATTCATGAAGCCCCTTTCGACTATCAGCGCCTGACTCCGTATGCTCTAACTCAGTACATGCTGAAGGTTAGGCTTCAACCACTTGAATTGCGACGAATTGGCCGCCCTCTCGACACTTGGATGGATCTCACCGCCAAACTCGCTGCACCCGTTCCAGTGATTGGCCGCATTATTGCCAAAGGCCTCTCCCACGTATCTTCACTACTTCGCCCGTATCAAGATGCGAAACAGGAACGAAACCCTATGCCGTTGTCAATCGGTTTTGTCGCAACAAAATAAGCGACGATTGATCAATCCTCCCCTCTTTCGTCTATTTTGGAATTTGATTATCTAGACATTAGTTGGCTTCGCCAAGCATTCCTGATAAAGTTTTTTGATCTTCTTTGCGTATTCATCTTCTGTGAAATTCATTTGAGCATATTCAAATGCATCACGAATAACAGTATTCCTCCGCACATCATCACCCGCCAGCCATTTATAGCATTCAACTATTTCAGACGCATTCTTGTATAACATCCCCGTTTCTTGATGCTTAATCAATTCAAGAGTTCCTGCATTGGCAAATCCAATGACAGGACACCCAAAAAACATCGCTTCAACGGTAACCCTCCCCATGCCTTCGCTCGGGGAACACATTAACAGGCATTGAGCCTTTTCAAAAAAGACACTCATATTAGAAATAAAGCCCAAAAATTCAACTTTTCCCTGGAGCCCTAGGCTTTTGACTTGCAATCTAATCTGATCGATTTTTTTGTCTTCAATATACCCAACAACTTTCAGAATCAATTCGTCATCGAGAAGGGAAATATCTCTAAATCCACGAATCGCATCATCAATTCCTTTAGCTTTATTCGTCCCGCCAGCAAACAGCAAGTATTTTTCTTTCGATCTAGATATAAGTCTATCCATTTTTTCATGAACAGCATTGTGGATGACATGAGCATTTTTACTATCTTGCAACTCAAAATGTGAGGCTATCGCACTCGACACACAAATGATCTGATCAGCTTTGCGAATCTGCTTTCTAAACCGCACCCATCCAAATTTTGGGTTAAATCCGAAGTCACGATTTAAAAATTCACGCAGATGCCAAACATGAACACACCCCAAATTTTTGGCTAATTCCGGCCCAATATCTACGGCTGACGAATTAGAATGCACCAGCGCCACATTCATCATCCTAAATTTGTCCCGTATAGCTTTAATGGCCATTTTATTGAGGAATAAATCTCGTATCAGCCTTGGCAAAAAAGAAGCCCACCTAACCAATCCTTTCGTATCCGTGAAAGAAAGTTCATACCGAAAAACATGAGTTTCAATCCCTAGATTGCGAAAGTAATTCGATACAATGCCGTTTTTCGGTGCGATTACGATTGAATGATAATGATCTGAAATTCCTCGTATTAAATTCACCAAAGATAGTGACGAACCACCTATTTTGGTTTGCTCATGAGTTACAAATAAAATTATTGGCTTCAATTGTGGCATGGGAATGCCAAGCTACACGCTCGCATTGTGAATACAACATTGCGGCGCCCGTTCATTGCAATACCGTCGGAGAGGCCTTGCGTTGGCGAAAAATCAAACAACTCTAGATTTCTTTGTGCGCGTTGGATTCTATTCTGAATCATTTCCGTACCACAGAATATCTTCGCTTGATCAACAACATGAATGTAAGCAAAATTGTATTATGGATTATGGCTATTTTTTCAATCCATGTAAAACATCCCGCCCGCATGACGGCTTTTCCATACTCATATAAAGAGCCATATTTACATACCTCAATCACTTCGTGACAAATAAGAATCCTGTCACTTCGAAATTTTGATGCTTCGTTTTGTTTGATTTCCATCAAAGCTTCGAATTGATTGTGAATCGATAATTCGTAGGCATTTTGAGTGAGTTTGCGTACCCACCTCGCCAGCGGATGGGCTGTTGACGAAAGAGTGTTTCCGACAGCATTTCCTCCGTGAACTCTGTAATACATCAATGGCTCAGCCAAGTAACATTTCTCGCCGCACATAGCACCCATTACCGAGATATAAAAATCGTAATTATTGTGCAATGCGGGCGTATCTGGAATGGGCAAAATCAGATTTAATAGACGACGATTTAAAAACATGCAGCATCCTTGGCGTGCATTACCCAAAATGGAAAGTGGAATGCTGTTTGGAAAACACTTCGGTCGGAATTTTCTGAGGGGCTGTAAGTTTTTATCCGACAAGATCAAATCTGAAACGATCAAACATGGGTTCTGGTTCTCGACCTCACTCATTTTCAGCAAAAGTCTTTCAATTTTCTCAGGAAACCAGACATCATCTTGATCACAAATGGCCACATAGTCACTGGTACAAAGCGAGATGGCTCTGTTGAAATTTAAATTGATGCCTAACTGATTCTTATTTGAAAAATACTGGAGTCCATTTCTCTGATGGTACTCTTCCAAGATTTTCAGGGTGTTATCCGTTGACCCATCGTCTACGGCAATGACTTCATCGGGTTGACGCGTCTGTGAATAAAGACTATCCAATTGTTCACGGAGATATATTTCACCGTTGTATGTAGTCATAGCAATGGAAACGGTCGTCGTCATATCGTACTACTTTTCAGATCAACGGCCTCGTCTTCCATATCATGCTTCCACGTCCATCCTAAATAGATAATCCTAGCCGGAATGAGGGTTAGGATAAAGAATAGGTTAATCTGAGGCTTGAGGCGACAAAACCGAGCATATACATTCGCCATCAACGCTCCACGCAAGCGGTAACGCAATAACATCCGCGGATGCATATACAGGCACCCTCGCTCGTACTGCGCCAGATAGTTTTGCGCCTTTCGAAGATTTCTTGTCAATCCATCCGCTTGATACTCGGATATGGTCAGCGCCTTTCTGATGTACACCGTTGCGTATTTCAACCCCATCGGAATCCACGCTATATCTTCGCTGACCATTTTGCGCTTTCCTGGATATTCCGGGAAAGGGAACTCCCGCAAGATATTTGTCAAGAACACCTGTGCAGTATCTCCATGCCATCGGTTCACTTGAAACTCAGGGTAGTATTCGATCAGCTCTTCCTCAGGGAATGCTCCTCCATTGAATTTCCCGCCTGTCAAACGGTGGAAGGTGAAAGCGCAAAGTGGCATTGCGCAAGTCTGGTACTTATGATGGTAGGATAGAATTTCTTGAACGGCATTCTCGACAATCCAATCATCGCTGTCCACAATGAAGGTCAGCGGAGAGTCGATCAATCGCACTCCAAGGTTGACAGCGGTGTGCTTGCCGCCATTGGCTTTGTTTAGGTACCGGATCGCGATCTTTTCTTCCGCAATCCAGCTATGTACGAGTGCTGCAGTATTGTCGTTCGAACCGTCGTCGACCACAAGCCACTCGAACTCCCGACAAGTCTGCACGCACAAACTGCCGTAGAGCCGGGGCAACAAATGTGCTCGGTTGAAGGTCGCTGTAAGGATTGTCAATGGAAACATTTGATTGGTTGGTTATTGGTGATCGGGTTGGTCAGCGTAGTCCAAGAACTTTTTTGGCAAGGCCTGAGTTCATCTTCAAGCAGATTTTCGAAATCATGACAGGAGCATAAATCCCCAAAGCGACACTAGCCAAATACAACACCGCCGTTTTCGCGATGTCTTCAAACGGGAGCATCGCGACGAAAATACGAACCGCGATCTGGAAAAAGATGCCCATGAGGAATATTTGATAAGTATAATCTCTGAAAGAGCGAAAGGGTTCTGTCGAGTATCCAGCAATTGAAATACACAACAAAGTCGACGCAGAAATCCCGACCAATGCTATCACAAATGAACTAACTGGTGAAACTGGCGCCCATTTGTATAGAACAAAGAATGCGATCAAGTGCAAAATGAGCCAAACTTTCGGGCGCTGAACCTTATCGCAAATATGTATTTTTGCTGCCAATATCCCGATATAAAAGAAAACGCCCATCGCACATACGTTTCTGAAGTCAAACACGAATGATGGAATTTTTGGTTTAGCAAAATAGAATGTCAAAAGCACAAGAAGCACCAAAATACCAATCTGTTCATTTTTTATTGCTAGAACATAAACAGGATACAGCAGAAACAAAAAAAACAACGAATTCAAGAACCACATTTCGGCAAGAGGCATATTGGTTAACCACACGAAGGCATCCGCTAGTTGCGAAAGCGAAAAACTTGCCGAGCGATGCATGAATTCTGAGAATACAACTTTTGGGATAATCGTCGCAATACTAAAAGCAAAATATGGGATAAGCAGTCGAGATGATTTCTCTGCGATGATTTCAGTATACCTTTTTACTTTAGCGATCCCCGTCATGTAAAAGAGATAGCCTGAAATACACATAAAGAGAGGCATGTGAAATTTGTAGATCACCTGTGCGAGTTGACCCTCGGCACCGTGCTTAACATGTCCAAGAACCACAAGCAGCATCGTGAAGCCCTGAAGGATGGAAAGCCAGTAGATCTCGTTCCGTTTATATGCTGTTGACATTTTAATCACTTTCCACAGAAGGCTCACCCTTCATCAGTAGCATGGATGGTTTTTCTTGTGCGCTCAATAGAAAGATTGCTAAGTACGGCGCAAGTGATGGCGTATTGAAAAGCCATCCAATTAGAAATGCTGTCACGAGATAAAACGAGGCGAAATAATTCCTAAATTGAACATGGATACGCTTAAACATCACCAAATAGGCATACACTAACGCGGCAGTCCCAACGATTCCAAAAGCGAATGGGATATCAACAAACGCCATTTCCACCAGAACGACACCACCTAATCCACCAAACAAAAAATTAAAAGGCGTCAATGTGCTCAACACTTCTAGGACGCTTAGCAATCGACCTGAATCACCACTAGTATTCAGTCTATTGCTTGTGAGCACTTGAATCATGTCATCATTATGCTCTATTACAAAATAGATCTCTTCGATAATAGAAATCTTCTCTCGAAGGATCGGCATCCAAAATGGAGACACAATTATTGTGAATCCACCAAGGATAGCCACGCAGCATCCAATGATAATTATGGTTTTCCGAGGAAAAAACTTCCAAACAAAAACAGCCGTTATCGCAATGGACAGCAGCCACAATGATTTCGCTCCTGCTAGACACATTGCTATCAATGAGCATATCAGCGGAGTTGTTCGTTTTGCATCAACAAGCACCTTCATGCTATAAAATGTCGCAATCAGCCAAAAACCCGTCGACGCATTCGTATATGGCAATAGTCCATTGTACCCCCATCGCGGGTGATATGGATAAGTCCTCAAAATTTCTATCCCTGTCAACATTCCAACGATCGAGCTTGCTAAATAAAAATACATAATCAGCTCATAGCAGATATACACATACTTCATCTTTTTGGGCGATATCTTTCTAGCTTCAAGACTCAGATAGACGAAGCAAAGAATAATGAATACGCATTGGTTAGCGAATAGCAGCGCCGTATTAGAAGCAAAGATTCCTTGGTTGGCCATCTTCCCTCCCCAGCCTCCCACTAAATCTAGCGCCGCATCGGGATTCTTTCGAAAGAATAGGATATAACCAAGAAATGATGTGCCTAACAAAAGTACGGATACAACTAGCAGCTTAACTGATTCAATCGGCATCTTTTTTCTAATGAACGCCGCAAGAAAAATCAACTCAAGTGTGATTTTTGCATAAAACGAAATCGCCGACCCGCCATCATTTCCGTCTGCTTTAACAGATAAGGCATTTATAACTTCAGACGCGAAAAAGACACCAATCACCCCTATCATTTTGTATAAGGCTGCATTTGATTTTTTCGCAGCATTTTCAGCTTCCAGAGATCTGGTTGTCATCTGATGGCTTTCGCAAAGCTGCGAAACATCCACCCTTGCCATCTCTCTTCACCCACCAGCATGCGCGCCAAATTCATGATTCGTCTTTTGCCTCGCTGGACAAGCACCCCCGCTCCCTTCTCCGTTTTGGTCCACGATCCTTCGAAATGGTGGATGCAATACGAGTTCTCGGTGACGTGCGCCACCGGCGAGTCCCAGCGCTTGGGGCTGAAATATTCGGGCGACAAGAGTTGGATGCGCGGCGACAAGGTGTCGAACGCGGAGGGACTGTCCAGGCGCGAAAATCCGCGCGTCTTCCCTAGGGTTTCCAGCAGGATCCGCGGAAGTGGGGTAAGGTCGAGGCTTCCATCCTTCCTCGCGAAGGGACGCCCTTCATAATGGGCCAGGATTTCGTCCACCCAAGCGCACTGCGACTCCACCCCGACGACCGCGGCTTCCAGGATCGCCTTTGTCTGTTCCATGCCCAGGAAGTAGGAGCGGTCCAACAAATCATCGAAGGGCCGGAGCACCTGGACATCGGTGTCCAGATAGATCCCACCAAATTTCCGCAAGGCCCAAAAGCGGATGTAGTCGGTGGCGAAGGCCCACTTCCTGTGTTCCACCGCCTCCCGTACCCACTGGCAACTCGCGACATCGAAATTTTCGGCGTTCCAGTGGATGACTTCGTAGTCCGGCATCAACAGCTTCCAATGGCGGATGCGTTCCCTGGTCTTCTCGGGCATCTCGGCGCTGAACCATACATAGTGGAGGATCTTCGGGATGCTCATCCGGTCGGCCGCCCCGAACCTGCGAAGCAATCCAATTCCGACATGCCTAGCGCGCGCACCTTGTCAGGCCTTTCCTTGGTGGAGGGCTGAGTTTCTCCGTGGATGGGGGCTCGTTGCCGTCATGCAGCGCCGCTTTCGAGAACAAGTGATGGATGCTCTGGCCGGAAGCACCGGCGAACATCCATCCACCGCCGTCATCGCCGCTGGAACAGATCTCGCCGTCTTCTATAAGGAGTTTTTTCGGTGGAGATGGTCAACCAAAATCCGACATGGGAGACTTGGCGTTCTGCGTTGCCCGCATCCCGCCGCCTTGAAATCGGAAAAGAGGCTCCTAGTCGGCCCCCCTTGTACGGAGCAAAATCATCACGCCGCCCGTTTCGCCAGGGACACCCGTCCTTCCATATGGGCCACCGTTCTGGCCGCCGACGCAGGAGCCGAAGTGGGCGTTGCGCTGAGCTTGCCAAAGCGCAAGTTCTCCCCTAAGAAACATGCCATGACCATCAAATACCTGACCCAACAGCCCAAGCCGTTGTTCATGACCATGTTCCAAGAACAGGTCAACACCAAGGTCCGAGAAGCAGCCAACCCAGGTGGCTGACCACCTTGTTGGGAATCTCTTCCAACAGCCGGCGGGCATCCTCCAGACCGCGGATGGATCCGTCGTCCACCCCTACCATGAGCTTGCCGCCCTTGGCGTTGGCGAAGCCGCAGATCCACTTCAGGTATTCGTCCCGCCAGATCGATTTGAAAAGAGGAGTTCTTCATGAACTCCCTCGCCACCATCCCCAGGCTCCTGGTCGAGATGGATCCTCAGGCCGCCCGCTTCGCCAGGGACACCCGTCCTTCCATATGGGCCACCGTTCTGGCCGCCGGCGCGGGAGTCGGATAGTAGGACGGAACGTGGCGATAGTGGCCCGAGCCACCAGTGTGCGAATCGTCCAGCTCGCGGTAGAGTCGGCCGACCTTGGCCGCAATCGAACTCCAGTTGTACTTGGTCCGGACGACTTCCACGAAGTCGCGTTGGTTGCTGTCGCCCAGAATGCGCATAGCCGCCGTCCGCAGGGAAAAGACGCTTCCCGTCCGGAAATAGCAGTCCTCCGGTAGCCCCACCTCCCGGTTGGCCTCGATATCGCTCACCAGAAGCTTCTTCCCGAAACTCATAGCCTCCAGGAGAGCGATGGGAAGCCCTTCGTGATAGCTGGGCATCGCGAACAGGACCGCGCCGCGGTAGAGATGCCCCAGGGTCGTTTTGTCCACTTCTCCCGTCATGACCGCGCCGTAGGCCTTGGCGGTCGCGGCCAGATGTTCGGAATAGGGCGTGGGAACCGAGGAACCGCCAGCGATGACCAAGGTCACGTCGCTGCGTCCACCCATCGCCTCCAAGAGATCGTCGAACCCCTTTTCGGGAACCAACCGACCCACCGCCAAGACGTACTTCTTCCCCTTCAATCCGTACTTCTCCAGCGTCGCGTCGGTCTCCTGTTGGGGAGCCGGCTTGGGGATCTGCACACCGTTGAAGATCAGGTCGCAATTCTTGCGATGGAATTTCTGTTCCAGGGAATGCCGGATGCACTCGGAGATGGCGATGATCCGGTTGGCGAACAGCGCCCCGGACGCCTCTCCCGCGCGAAGGAGCGTTCTTCCCAGGAGGCCCCACTTTTTGCGGCAGTAGTCCGGACCATGGTGCGTCACGACGACCTTGAGCCCGAGAAGACGTGCCAAGGGGGCGAAGATGGCCGGACCGATCGCGTGGATGTGGATGATGTCCGCGCCCATCCAGCGTGCGCGAAAAACCGACAGGAAGGTATGGATCAATGCCTCGACTCCGGAGCGGCGGGGAGACCATGTCGGAAGCACGAGCACTCCCTGGAAGTCGAAGGGCTCGGTCCGCTTCAGCGCGTGCGCCCGGCCGATCACGGTCACCTGGTGGCCTTGTGCGGCCAACAAGGGGTAGAGCATCTCGCAGTGCGTTTCCACGCCGCCCTGGATGTTCGGAAACCCTCGCGTCCCCACCACGGCGATGCGCAAGCCCGTACCATTGTCTTTGAAATGCTTGGACATGCGATGCCCCCGTCTGACAGACCCGGAATGGGTCGGAACTAGAAGCATTCTACGATTCCACCGACAATCGATTCAAGAACAACATCCACCGATATTTGCTCTCCCGATGCCGGAAGTTGAACCCGCATCCTGACCACGCACGAAGTATCCGTCTGCTGCAGAGTACGGTGGCCTTTCCCGATATCCCTCCGCCCGCCCGCCCCCCATCGACCCGTGGACACCGCTCGGGAGGGGATTGGATCGATGGCGTTCTTCCTTTCTTGGCCTAGCCACCCGGATCGGAATCGACGTTTCCCGGCATCGCGTTTCCATCTTTCCGATCCGGTATGGATCCAGGGCCCCGGTTCTCCGGCGGCTTCCGCCCAAGCGCCAAGTCCCGATCGATCCCGAGCGCTCTTCCGAGTTTCGACAGAATCCGTCACCACCTCGCCGGGGAAGACCACGATCCCGCGCCTTTCGCCAGATTTCGGATTCGACGACCCAGTCGTGGAATTGAATATCGTCATGCAACCTCAAAGTCTAGATACTCTCTTGCGGACAATTTCAGACAACGCGTCGAAAACCTACGCCGCGTGCGTTTGTCGGCAGGCGCATCCCGCACGCGGAGCTTGCGCCGGAAGCGATTCGATCGACAGCCATCGCTGGAGCCCCACCGTGTGTACAGATTTTGACGGCGATTCCCGGTGGCGCCGCCGGACTCCGTGTCTTCGCTTGTGGACGATGCGGATAGCCACGACAGGTCCGCTGCCCGTGCCCGCTTCGAGATGTCCCGTCAAGCCGAGATGCCGTCCGGAACGATCCGGGGGGGGCGAAGACCGCCACGCCGCTGTCGGAGGGGACCGAAACGGCCGGCCGGAACCGCCTCTCCGCCATTTTTCCAAACTCCAAACGGCCGTTCTGGGCACATCTTCTCGGAAATTGACACCTTGTCGATCCTCAGACTAAGTTCAGGCGTTCCAAGCTTCTGCCCTTACCATGAGGAACTCATGAGCCACGCCAAAGTCGCCCTGATCACCGGTGTCACGGGTCAAGATGGATCCTACCTCGCCGAACTGCTGCTGGAAAAGGGCTACGAAGTCCACGGCTTGAAGCGTCGCTCCAGCTCCTTCAACACGGGGCGCATCGACGGCATCTACGCCAACCCCAAGTTCAAGGCGCACTTCGGCGACCTCTCCGACAGCACCAACCTCGTGCGACTGGTCCGCGAGATCCAACCCGACGAGATCTACAACCTGGGCGCCATGAGCCATGTGGCGGTGTCGTTCGAAGAGCCCGAGTACTCCGCCGATGTCGACGGCATCGGCACATTGCGCCTGCTGGAAGCCATCCGCATCTGCGGACTGGAGAAGAAGACCCGCTTCTACCAGGCCTCCACCTCCGAATTGTTCGGGCTGGTCCAGGAGATCCCGCAGCGCGAGACCACCCCCTTCTACCCGCGCAGCCCCTA
>DBTH01000334.1 GCA_002306945.1 Methylacidiphilaceae bacterium UBA1321
GCCTCGCCCTGTCGGTTCAACGGCTAGCCTCGGGTCGCTGGCGCTCGTCTTATCCCTCTCGACCTCGAAAACGCCCCGGACAACTCCACCGCTTACGCCTATTGCTAAGTTAGCGCTTATGGGGCGCTGCCCCCATATCCCCCGCTAAAGGGTATGATACCCTTTAGAAACCCCACAGGGCTTTTTCCCTTTTTACGCAGTGTAAAAAAGGGAAAAGTCCATGAGGATGCTTAAGGAAATCATTTCCTTAAGCAGGAGGTTTGGAGGACAGAGTCCTCCATCTTCTGTGCGCAATACTTTAATAATCCCGCGACGACGGCATCGGCGTATTCGCGGTAGATGCTGATTTGTTCGACGCCGTCGATCTGGCGCGTTCCCTCGTAATCGCCTGCGATCAGGCGTGAGTAGGCGTCGCGTGCGTTCATGAAGGGGCCTTCGACGAAAACGACCGGCCCCGGATAAATCCGGCTGGCGAGCAGGTTGCGGGCGAAGACGCCGGGAACCGGCCCGATCTTGCGCACCATGTTCCAGCCGGGATATTCCTCGGCGGACATCTTGAAGCGGTTGAGCATTTCCTGCTGGATGCATTCCGCGCCACGGCGTTCGAGGGGGGCGGTATTGGCCAGTAGTTTGCAGAGGAGATTGAATTTCTGGTCGTCGTAGTAGAGCTCGCTCTCGGCAAAGGCACCGCAGACGAAGGCGACAAGGCGGCTGCGGGCGACGAGTTGCGGGTTGTCCGGGTTGCCCCACGATTCGGCGTTGTAGTGGATGCAAAGAGTGAGGTCGGGAGCGAGACGTTCGACCTTTTTGCCACGCGCGTAGATCTCGGCGCTGCGGTAGAAGAGGATGTTGGCGCGGTCGTCGACGAATCGGCGGAGCTTGACCGGATCGATTGAATCGAGCGGCCGGGGACTGTGTTCGGCCAGTGATTGAATGGCGGTGTCGCGGAGATCGCCGGGCCGCTGCGAAGTGGCGGGTTCGTTATGGGGCTTGGCCCAACTCACCCGTGCGCCGAGGGCCAGAAGTTGTTTTTCAATGAGCTTGCAGGTGATCCAGTTGAGCTCGGCCTCCTCGACGGGCGCATCGTTTCCGAGTTTGAAATAGCGCTCTTCCAACCGTGACCATTCGCCGCCGATATGGCCGGGGTCGAGACAAATGTGGATGCCCGAGAGCGGCTTGCCTTCCGTTGCGGCTGTGACGGCGGGTTTGCGTTCGGGCGCGTAGTGGACGGGGCGTGGGTGGAGGCCGTTTTCGTCTTCGGCGAAGTAGAAGGTGAAAAGGGGTTGGCGGCGCGCGGTATCGGAAAAGAGGATGAGACGGTCGTCGCCGAGTTGGCAAAATTTGAGGAAACCGCCGTCGGGGGAGTAGACGTTGTTGAGGAGACGGAGGAATTCGGTGCGCGTCAGTGTCCGCTGGTAATCATCGAGCCGACTCCATTCGGGGGCGGGTGCCAGAGGGGAAAGAAAAGCGGCCGCCAACGGTTGGAGAAACATGAAGAGCGCGCCGAGACAGGTTAGGATTCTTGGCGCGCCCATGTCGTTCGGGGAGGATTTACTGAAGTTTCTTGTTGTCGATCTTGAGGTCAAAGATCTGGCCGTTTTCGGCGGAAAGCTTGGCGGTGCCGATCTCGGTATTCTGGCCTTTGACGTCGGCGTAGAGGGTCAGAATCCAGATTGGGACGACGTTGCTGTCGGTCTTTTTCAGTTCGTATTTGACGGCGCTGAGCTTGACCGACTGGAGCAGGGAAGCTTTTTGCACGAGGGCCAATGCCTTGTCGGAGTCGATCTTGACTTCGTTCGGGGAGAGGATTTCGTCTTCCTTGTAGGAGGCCAGGCGGACGGCATCGAGTTCGACATAGCCGTCGCGGATTTCAGTGACACCCTTGCCGGTGACGACGATGAGGCGTCCGTTCTGGTTGGCGAAGGGATCGTAGAAAATGAAGCGCCAGCTTTCGGGAGTGGTGCCTTCGCCCTTGGGGCCGACGATCTTGATGAGTTTGCCGCGAGATTGATCGTTGAGCATTTTCTCGGCGATCTGCCGCGCTTCAAACGCGGTGACGGCAAAGCTGGAGGAGGCCATCGCCAGAAATGCGAGGAGCGAGATACCAAGGACGAGCTTTTTCATGATGGAGGGAACCATAGCAAATCGTGGCGCTACCGCAATGGCCAAAAACCAGCGTTACGTTGAACCCGGCCATTTAAGGTATTGTGCTTGGTTTGGAGTCGTGTACTGAAGTCAAAGGTCAAAACCACAGGGCAAAAGTCAAAAGTATCGCCGCTTGGAGCCTGTCTGGTTAGCAACTGGATCCTTTTAAAGACATGGGAAATCAAAAGTTTTGACCTTTGCCTTTTGACTTGTTTCTCCTCTGTGCAGGGTTGTGGCCCCGCTATAAATGGGAAAGAAGTTGTTCGCGCTGGGAGTTGAAGTCTTCGTCCTTGAGGACGGGGGAGGAGGGTTCGGCCTCGAAATTGGCGGGGACTTCGACCCAGGATTTGCAACCGTCGTAGGCGGGGTTGGGTTTGAGGGTGTAGGGATGGAAGAGACGGCGTACGCGCACCACGATGACGTGCAGGCCGGTTTCTGCGCCGTAATTGTAGCGTTCCTCGACGACTTCCTTTTTCCAGAGATGGAAGGAATCGATGGCGGCGAGTTTTTCGAGGCTGTCGACATAACGCACATCGGTGATTTCCGCGAAGTAACGCAGGACGATGGAATGGGGATTGGGCTTGCAGGCAGCGGTGTAGGCGTTCGCTCCCGGCTTGGTCTTGTCGAGTTGCTGGTGGTACTGGGTCGGGAAGAGCCAGAAACGGCGGTGCTTGATCTGGAAACCCTGCCGGCCTTCGGCGATGCCGCCTTTGCGCAGGATGACGATCTGGCCGCCGCGTCCGAGGGCTTCGACGATGACGCCCCATTCTTTGAAGGCGGGATAGAACGGCGAGGGTTGGTCGGCGGCTTGGATAGTGCCGGAGGCGGCGGAGGTCGTCGCGTCGGGCGAAGAGGGGGTTGAGTTGGAGCCGACGCTTTCCTCGATGCGGTCGAAGAGGAAGCGGTTCTTGTAGAAGTAGAGGCCGCCGGAGACGACGGTGATGACGAGGGTGATCCAGATCAAGGGCGGGAGCGCGGCCTTGAGGGCGACGGCCACCTGGGAATCGTGCAGGCCGAATTCTCCGAGGGTGAGGTAACCGAGCGAGGTGAGGACGGTGATGATCTGGGAAACGGTTTTGTGTTTTCCGGCGCGTTCGGCGGCCAGGATGAGGTGCTTGTTGGCGGCGATGATGCGCAGGCCGGTGATGAGGAATTCGCGGGCGATGATGGCGACGACCATCCACATCGGGGCGAGCTTGAGTTCGATCAGGCTGATGAAGGCGGTGCTGATGAGGATTTTGTCGGCGAGGGGATCGAGCAGTTTGCCGAGGTCGGTGATGAGGTTGTAACGGCGCGCGATCATGCCGTCGAGCCAGTCGGTGATGCTGGCCAGACTGAATATCAGAAAGGCGGTCGTGGCGGCATAGGGCCACGGGATCGACATGGAGAGAACGAAGAACCCGCAAAGCACCAGGCGGGCCATGGTCAGTTGATTGGGAAGGTTCATGATTTCAAAGTTCGTGTCAGGCCGATCCGACCGGGGTCATTTCGCGGCTGGGCTCAAAGTAGGCCACCAAGTCGTAGTCCTTTGCGCCGAGGATTTCAACATCGGCGAATTGTCCGACCGGCAGGCGGGGGTCGATGTAGACGCGGCCGTCGATGTCGGGGGCGTCGGCTTGTCCGCGGGCGATGCCGGGTTCCTCGACGAGAACGCGCAGGGTTTGGCCGATGGCGGCCTGAGAGATTTCGGAGGCGATTTCCTTTTGCAGGGCCCTGGCCCGGTTCCAGCGCGCCAGCGTGACGCGGGAGG
>DBTH01000319.1:0-135 GCA_002306945.1 Methylacidiphilaceae bacterium UBA1321
CCGCCAAAGGAAATGATTTCCTTTGTAAACCTCAAAAAGGGCGGATGGCCGTGCTCGCTACGAGCACTCAGCCATCCGCCCTTTTAGTGGGGTTCCAAGGGTATTATATTCTTGGCAGGAGGTTTGGAGGACAGC
>DBTH01000319.1:393-10346 GCA_002306945.1 Methylacidiphilaceae bacterium UBA1321
GTTTGGAGGACAGCGTCCTCCATGGGTTATGCTGGAAATTACTTTTTGTTGCCGGTGCCGTTGGTGTGGGGTTTGGCGGCGTTGGGGTTATAGCCTTCGAGAGCGCTGGCGGCATTGTTCTTCTTGTCGCTGTTGAAAAGAGCATCGCGGAAGAAATAAGCGGAACCGATCAGGACGATGATGAGCACGACAGCGGCAAGGATGATGTAGAGATTCGACTTGTTTTCCTCGGCGGTCTCGACGATTTCGACCGGGCCGTTTTCCTCGGGCTTGCCGCCTTTTTCCTGGAGGCGGCGTTTGGCGTCTTCGAGCTGGCCGATGAATTCGTCGTAGGAGGCGTAACGATCCTGCGGGTAACGCGCGATGGACTTGCTGATGGCGAAGGCTGTCTGGTTGGAGACGGTGGGAACGAACGCCTTGAGCGAAACGATGTTGCCGCTGAGGTGTTTCATGGCCACTTCGGTCGGATCTTCGGCGTCGTAGGGCGGGCGTCCGGCAATGGCGTGAAAGAGCGTTGTGCCGAGGCTGTACATGTCGCTGCGGAAATCTTCCGGTTGATTTTCGAGTTTTTCCGGCGCGACGTAGTAAGGCGTGCCCCAGATTTCCCCGGCGAAATGGTCAGTGGTGTCGTGCGAAAGGGAGAGGCCGAAGTCCACGACTTTGGGAGTGCTGTTGGCGCCGAAGAGGATGTTGCCGGGCTTGATGTCGCGATGGATCAGGCCTCGTTCCTGGGCGAAGGCGAGGCCGGAGGAGACGCCGATGCCGATCTCCAGTCCTTCGAGTTCGGTGATGTGTCCGTTCTTGACGATCTTGTCGTCGAGGGTGCCACCGGAGATGTGCTCCATGACGAGATAATAGGTGCCCATCTCCTGGCCGAACGCGTAGACCTGAACGATGTTGGGGTGATTGAGCGAGGCGGTGATTTCGGCTTCGCGGAGGAAAGTGGAGATGAACTTCTCGTCGGTGCAGAGTTCAGTTTTCAACAACTTGATCGCCACGACGCGGTTGAGTTTCAGGTCGGTGCCGAGGTAGACCGCGCCCATGCCGCCGGAGCCGATTTGCTTTTCGAGCCGGTAATTGCCAAATTGGCGCGTCACGGCGAATTCGTGTCCGCAATGAGGGCAATTGATGCCGTCTCCCGGCTCAAACCCCGTGACGTTGATGTCTTTTTGGCAAGACGGGCAGGCCAGAATGTGCTGCACTTCCGAGGGATCGCCGCTCATGTTGTGGGTGATGCTAACATGTAAACGAGCGAAGGCAATGGGTTTATAAAAGGGACGGTTTCACTCATTTTATCATCGGCTTGGGCGGGTTTTTGACGGATGATGTATTCCACTCATCATGCCCGACTATTCTGGAGAAACCCTCGACCCGCACAGCGGACAACGGCTTGACGTTTTCCTGTCCGAAGCACTTGGACGGTCGCGCAGCCAGGTGCAGGCCTTGCTCAAGGCTGGCCGGGTACAATTGTTTCCGCATGCCGACCGTTTGAAGGCGAGTTATTGCCTGCGGGTGGGTGATCGGGTGGTGATCGACGATGCCCCGTTGGTCGCGCCGATGACGATGGCGGGGGAAGACATTCCGCTGGAAATCGTTTTTGAAGATGAGTTTCTTTTGGTTGTCAACAAGCCGCCCGGTCTGGTGGTGCATCCGGCGGCGGGACATTTCAACGGGACACTGGTCAACGCGCTGATTCACCATTGCGGCGCGCAATTGGCTTCGCGCGGCGGGCTGGAGCGGTTGGGAATCGTGCATCGTCTGGACAAGGACACGAGCGGTCTGCTGGTCGTGGCGAAAACCAATGCCGCCCACGAGACGCTCGCGGCGCAATTCCAGGGCCGCACGGTTACAAAGATTTATCAGGCGCTGGCTCGCGGGCTCTTTCGCCGCAAGCAGGGGCAATGTCTCGAACCGATCGGGCGAAATCGCGTTTCGCGGCAGAAGATGGCCGTTGTGAAAAGCGGCCGCAACGCGCACACCGATTATAGTGTTTTGAAACAATGGGAGCTGGCCGCGCTGGTCGAGTGTGTTTTGCACACCGGTCGCACGCACCAGATCCGCGTGCATTTGGCACACCTCGGACATCCGATTGCGGGAGATTTGCTCTACGGCAGACCGTGGCATCCGGAGGGATTGCCCGAACCGGGACGGCAACTGCTTCACGCGGCCAAGCTCGGTTTCGATCATCCGAAAACCGGGAAAAGGGTTGAATTCTGCGCGCCGCTTCCCGAAGATTTCCAAACGTTCATTCGCGCTCTCGATGCGTCAGCCGCGAAATCGGCACCGACTGCGCCGCCGCGGCGTTGAATGGACTTTTCAGCGAAACACGCCACTCTATCAATCCAGATATTCCACCGATGACCGCTCTCACTCCCCAACTGCGCGAAACCCTCGGCGCTTACGTTCGCGTCCTGCGCGAAAGCGGCATGCAAACCGTTCGCTTGAGCGCGGATGCCCGGCGCGCGTTGGGGGCTCTGGCGAGCGCTGCGGCCAAACCAGCAGCAACGACGACCGCAACCGTTCCCACTTCCGCGCCGCATCGCACAACGGCGGCTCCGGCTTCCTCGTATTCCCATTCGACTCCGCAATCGACTGCGACGCCTGCGCGTCCAGCCCCGCAACGTTCGACCGCTCCCGTCAAGCGCACGACCTCCCGGCCTGTTGTCGATCGTTCGGCAGCACCGGGAGTTCCGCCGCGCTTTACTGTCGTCGAGTCCGCGCCCATCGAAATCGTCGGAGCCGACCGCGTCGAAAAGCTGGCCAATCTCGCCAAGGGGATCACTGGTTGTTCGAAGTGTCCGCACCTGGCTGCGTTCCGCACGCAGACCGTTTTCGGCGTTGGCAATCCCGAGGCGCAACTCATGTTTGTCGGCGAAGCTCCCGGCATGGAAGAGGACAAGCAGGGCGAACCGTTTGTCGGCGCGGCGGGTCAGTTATTGACCAAGATGATTGTCGCCATGGGCTTGTCGCGCGAAACCGTTTACATCGGCAACGTCCTCAAGTGCCGACCCGACATGCCCGCCGGTTCGATGGGCAATCGTAAGCCGACCCATGACGAGATGCAGACCTGCCTGCCCTACCTGCGCGCGCAGATTGAAATCATCCAGCCCAAGGCCATCGTCGCTCTCGGTGCGACGGCGGTCGAAGGACTCTTCGGCCCGTTCCAGATGGGAACCAGCATCGGACGTTTGCGCGGCAAGTTCATGGACTTCGGCGCGATCCCGGTCATGCCGACTTACCACCCTTCTTATATTTTGCGCAGCCAGAGCATCACCGAGAAACGCAAGGTCTGGGAAGATTTGCTCAAGGCGATGGAACGGCTCGGCCTGCCCATCTCCGAAAAACAGCGCGGCTATTTCCTCCACAAGAAATAAACGGCGAAAGGCAAAAGACTTTTAGACGGGAATTAACGGGATTAAAAAGCCAAAGACGAAAAGGCTTATCAAGAACTCAGGAAATCAGGAATTATAAAAACGGATTGTCTTTCGGTTTTCTTTTTTGATTTCATGAGTTCCTGATAAAATTCCCCTGTCTTTCCATTTCGTAAATTCCGTTAATTCCCGTCGAAAAGCCTTTTGCCTTCCCGGCGGAAAAACTTCCACAAGAGCAGTCCCAATAGCGCGAGCAGCACCAGCGTCATTCCGCTGCTGAGCAGATCCGAGTCGCTGGAAAAGGCCGGGGCGAACGGCGCGGGGATGGTGAGTTTCGAACCGAGTTTCAGGCCGATGATCCAGCCCGCGTGCATGCCGATGGGCAACCAGAGCGAACCGGTGCGGTGGAACAACAAGCCGAGGATCAGGCCGACCGCCAGCAGGCAGAAAAGCGAACTGCCGTAAGTGTCGAGTTTCCCAAGCGGGGCCAGCGCGAGCGCGAGCGAATCGAATCCCGAATGCCACGTGATCGGATCGGGACGGAATTCGCGCGGCACCTTGACAAAATGAACGATGGCGTAGAAGAAGCCCGCTACGAGCCAGCCGACTGTGGAGCCCATACGATCGATCATCGCTTTTTGAATCACGCCGCGAAAGAGCAGTTCTTCGAGCGGGGAGACTAATACGGCGGCCAGCAACGCGCCGAGAAGAGTGGCGATGACTTTGTCGGGATTCGGTTCCCACATGCGCGAACCGAACCAGAGATGGAACGCGAGGATGACAACGACCGAACCGAGACTGATGAGCAGGCCGTTACGCAGGTCGTTCAGACTGTCCGAACGCCAAAGAATGCCCGTGGTTTTCCAGTGGCGAATGAGGTAGGGAACCAGCGCCAGCAACGCGGAAATCATCAAAGCGCGGTTGACGTAACGCGAGAAAGGAATCGTGAACCAGTGACTAAAAAGCGCCGAAAGGGCTGGAGCGAGGATCGCGGCAATAACTAGAACGATAAAGATATAGAAAACCGGGGCGATTTTGTAGAGTGCGGAAGAGCACTTGCAAGAACTTGAATTACATTGAATTTTATCGGGGTCTCTCACAGCATTGATGGTTCAGTTTACGCGGCAGAATAACCCGGTTTGTACAATCGGTCATGTCCAAATATTGAGAAAGAGAGTCGACGCTATGCAAGTACAGCCATTGGAATTCGAGAAGCCGATTGTGGAATTGGAAAAGATGCTGGAGGAACTGGAAATCCATTCCCGCGAAAACGCCGTCGATCTGGATGTCGAAGTGGCGCGCATTCACCAGAAGATCCTTGAAACGAAACAGGACATCTATTCGCATCTCACTCCCTGGCAACGCGTACAGATCGTGCGCCACCCGCGCCGTCCGTTCACGCTCGATTATCTCAATATCATCGCCAGCGACTTTACCGAACTCAGCGGCGACCGGTTATTCGGCAACGATCATGCGCTGATCGGCGGCTTCGCCACGATCAACGGCCGCAAGGTCATGCTCGTCGGCCAGCAGAAGGGCCGCGACACGAAGGAGAACATCTACCGCACATTTGGTTGCGCCCACCCGGAAGGTTACCGCAAGGCGCTCCGGCTCATGCGCATGGCTGACAAGTTTCATATTCCGATTGTTTCCTTCATCGACACTCCGGGCGCGTATCCCGGCATCGCATCGGAGGAGCGCCATGTGGCCGAGGCCATTGCGGTCAATATCCGCGAGATGTTCCGGCTCAAGGTGCCGATTGTCGCCGTCGTCCTCGGCGAAGGCGGTAGTGGCGGCGCGCTCGGAATCGGCGTGGCCGACCGTGTGCTCATTCTGGAAAACGCCTACTATTCGGTCATTTCGCCCGAAGGCTGCGCGGCGATCTTGTGGAAAGACCCCAAGATGGCTCCCGAAGCGGCGGCGGCCCTGAAGATGACTTCACCCGATCTCAAGGCACTTCATCTCGTCGACGATGTCGTTCCCGAACCAGCCGGCGGCGCTCATCACGATTGGCAGGCGGCGGCGGAGTCGTTGCGCGAGGTGCTCGTGCGCCATCTGGACGAATTGGAGAAAGTGCCGGTCGACGATTTGCTCGACCAGCGATACGCGAAGTTCCGCGATTTCGGCGTCTACTCCGAACCGGCCTCGTCGAAGAAGTGAAAGACAATATGTCGGCTAAAAGCCTTTTTGTTGTTGCTGCATTGGGGCTAGACCTTCGCCCTGAAATTGCCTATATTGGGCTTCCGGATGAATTCCGATTTGCGCCGAGACACCGTTCGTTTAGGTAATTTGCTGAGCATTGCCGAGCAAGTGCAGGCGTTTGCCTTGAGTCGTAAGACGGGTGAAATTTACATCACCAACGTTCCCGCACCCGCGCGCATCAATCTTGTTGAGGGCGAAATTGTCGATGCGCAGTTCGGCCTGCGTTCCGGATTGGAAGCGGCCATCGCCCTGATTAATCTGCGTGATCCGCAGACCGAGTTCATTGTCGGCGAACGCCCCAAGCGCCAGACCATCAGCATGCCCTATCTCCAGATCCTGTGCGAGGCGGCGCGGGTCAAGGACGAGCAGACGGGCGAAGAGACTACCGACACGCAGCCGATCCGCATTTCCCCAACCAATCCCTATTTGCGCGTTACCCTCGGCACCGAGATCAAGACTTTTCCGATCCGGCCCGGCCTGGCCTACATTGGCCGAGCGGCCAATAACGAAATTGTCATCGTCGATCCGACGATTTCCCAACGGCACGCTTCCATCGAATATTCCCGCAACGGCGTTTTCCTCAAGGATATCGGCTCCACCAACGGCACCTACGTCGCCGGTCAGCAGATCAAGGAACGCTGGTTGAGTGTGCAGGATAGTATTCAATTTGGCGGCGTACACTGTCTCTTCATCGGCGGATTGAAGAAGTAAGGTTCTTCCCGGTTCTGTCCATTGGCCTGTTTTTTCCGCTCGCTTCCGGTCTATCGACCACTCTATAACTTCCCGCAAGGCCTATGCCGAAGAAAGTACTCATTCTTTCCGTCAGCGCCGGAACCGGACACGTCCGCGCCGCCGAAGCGCTCGAGAAGGCGTTTCGTGCCGAGCCGGAGGTGACCGACGTCGTGCAGTTCGACGCCCTGGCCTACACGAACAAGCTGTTCCGCGATTTCTATTCGAAGCTCTACATCAAGATGGTGCAGAACGCGCCTTCGGTTCTCGGCTGGTTGTACAAGACCAGCGATGAGCCGTGGAAGACCGACAAGATGCGGCTCATGCTCGACCGGCTCAATACGAAGCCGCTAGTGAAATTCATTTCGGAGTTCGCGCCCGACATCGTTGTCTGCACCCATTTTCTGCCCGCTGAAATCATCGGCCACCTGATTTCCAGGGGCAAACTCGACACGCGGCTTTCCATCGTGGTGACCGATCTCGACATGCATGCGATGTGGTTGTGCAGTACGTTCCACCGGTATTTCGTCGCGCTCGAAGAGACGAAGGTGCATCTGGAAAATCTCGGGTTGCCCGGCGACCGCATCACTGTCAGCGGTATTCCGATTGATCCGGTTTTCACCCAGCCCTGGGATCGCGCGGCGATCCGTCGCGAGGCGGGGTTGGATCCGGACACGCCGCTCTTTCTGGTTTCTGCCGGAGCGATGGGCGTTAGTCCGGCGGAGGGTGTGCTCGAAGGTCTTTTGCGCATGGAGCGATCCGCGCAGGCGGTCATCATTTGCGGCAAGAACGAGGAATTGCAGGCGCGGTTGGAGGAACGAGTCCGGCAGGCGGCCAATCCGCTTTTGCGGGTCAAATTACTCGGCTATACGAACGAGATGCATAAGTGGATGGCGGCGTCCGATTTGTTCATTGGCAAACCGGGCGGTCTGACCACGGCGGAAGCGTTGGCGATGGGCTTGCCGATGGTGATTGTCTCGCCGATCCCCGGCCAGGAGGAGCGCAACAGCGATCATCTTTTGGAGAAAGGGATTGCGATCAAGTGCAACGAATTCACGACGCTGGCCTACAAGATCACTCAACTTTTGGCCGATCCTGCCGTTCTCGAACGTATGCGACAGGCAGCCCGCCGTTTTGCCCGGCCATTTGCCGCTCGCGACATTGCGCGGGTTCTGCTCGCGGAGCCTTGGGATCGGCCCATTGAACTCGATCAGGAGAAGCAGGACGAAATGACGAAGGTCGCGAACGTCGGAAAGAAATCATGATCCCGGAAGGTGACTGTACATCGGCTGCTCCAAACGATGCCGCGCGGGCGCGGCGCGAGTTTCACTGGGGCGTGGCCACCTCCGGCTACCAGACCGAGGGCGGTTACAACGGCCCCGGCGAGCCGCTCAACAACTGGGCCTGGGCCGAACGCGACGGAGATGTCCCCGTCTCGGGCCGTAGCGCGGATTTCTGGAATCAGTCACCGCACGATTTTTCCCTCTGCCAAAGCATGGGCCTGAGCGCGTTCCGGTTCAGCCTGGAATGGAGCCGCATCCAGCCCTGTTACGAACTTCCGCCGAAGAAAGACGGTGCGTTGCCGCCGCCGTCGTTCGACGACGAAGCGTTGCACCATTACGCCGCCCTGATTGCGAACTGTCGGCGGGCGGGTCTGGAGCCGGTCGTCACGCTGCACCATTTCACCCACCCAGCCTGGCTTGGGATGGATGCGTGGCTGGAACCGGAAACGGTCACCCATTTTGTCGAATTCGTCCGGCACACGGTTTCGTACTTGCTGCGCGTCTTGCCGACGGAATTTCAATGCGCCCCGCCGCGCTATTTTATCACGGTCAACGAGCCGAACATGCTCGCGATCAATCATTATCTCTCCCGCGCGTTTCCGACTAACCGCCGTACGAGCCTCGGCCTGACGGTGCAATGTCTCGGCCATTTGCTCGAAGCGCACGCGCGCGCGACACTGGCGATTCGCGAACTCTACGCCGGGCAAACCGTGCGTCCGCAGGTGACCTTCAACAACTACTGCAGCGATCTCTATTGGACCGACGGGGCGACCATCGATCTTTTTTTCTGCCGCGCAAAGGGCGTGCCACGCTCGAAGATCTACAGCTATCTCCGCAAGCAGATGCATCAGTTCAACCGCGACTTTCTCACCTCGCGCCTCCTGCCGCAAAGCAGTATCCGCTTCCACATCGGCGAATGGATCAAGCGCTGGCACGCGCCAATCGGTTCCTGGGCGTTGCATCAACCGTCGTGGCGGCGGGTGATCGATTTGATTTACTCAAGCCCGGAGCCGCTGCTCGATTACATCGCTTTCGATTATTACGATCCGTTCGTGGCCCATGCCCTGCGCTGGCCGCACTTCGGCGATTACGAACCGCGCCGCCGTTCGCTGCGGGACTGGCTGCTCGAATCGCTCGCCAGCAAATGGTGGGATTGGCGCGTCTTGCCCGAGGGTCTGGCCTTCTTCGCCCGTCAACTCGCCCGGCGCGGTCTGCCGCTGCTCATTGCCGAGAACGGCATGGCCCAGCGCCGCCGCCCCGATAATACCGCGTTCAATCGCCCCGACCGCGTCGCGCGCAGTTCCTATCTGCGCGAACATATCCGCCAGATCAAGGAGCTCCTGACCGAGGGTTGTCCGCTGATCGGTTATCTCCACTGGTCGCTGGTGGACAATTACGAATGGGGCTCCTACACACCGCGCTTCGGTCTTTTTCATATCGATTACACCACGCCGCAGCCCGGACGCATCGCGGTCGATTATCTCGGCGACAATCCTTCCGAAACCTACGCCGAGGAAGTGCGCCGCTTCCGCGAGTGAGCCAGCATGACGCTGGACTCAGTAGCGCGAAGCGGGAGCGGTGGATTTTTTTGCGTCGCTTGGCCCTGAAGTAGCATGTTGCCTGCTGGAAGTTGCGCAGGAATAGTGTATAGGTATTAAATAGGACACACACATGATTACTCCCACGATTTTTACTGGTGGCGATCTTGCCACGAACGCGTATTTGCTTCCCGTCGAAGGCGGGGTTATCTGCTTCGACGCGCCCGAAGGATTGGCGGCGGCTCTCAAGCAGAAGAATATCACGGTCAAGGCTCTCGTTCTCACCCACGGTCATTTCGATCACATGTGGGACTCGGCACTCATTCAGGACGATCACAAGTGTCCGGTCTACGTTCATGCTGACGATGCGTCGATGGTGAAAGATCCGAGTGTGTTTTCGCTTTTCGGCGTGCGCGAGGTCATTCAGCCGGTCACAGATTTGACATTCATCGAGGTGCCTGATCGAGGTTCTGCGCCGTTTGTCGTGAGCGGGGAAAAGTTCCAGGTGTTCCATATTCCCGGTCATTCCAAGGGAGGGCTGGCGATTTATCACGAAGGCTGGGGACTGGTGATTCCGGGCGACATTCTTTTTGCCGGAGGCGTGGGCCGCTGGGATTTGCCAGGCGGTTCGCACGAGGATTTGATGGCGGGAATCCGCAAGCATCTGCTGACGTTGCCCGACGAGACGCGGGTTTATCCCGGTCACGGCGGCGCAACAACCATCGGCGAGGAAAAGGAAAGTAATCCGTTCCTGGCCGAGTAGCGGCATCCAGAAATGGGGGCGCGGCCCCCATACCCCCGCCAAGGGGATCATTTCCTTTGGCAGGAGG
>DBTH01000319.1:10599-26539 GCA_002306945.1 Methylacidiphilaceae bacterium UBA1321
TTGGAGGACAGCGTCCTCCATTTTTCTAATGATGGCCTTGCTGCTTCAAGGCGGCGGCGATTTGCTCAAGGATATCGCGCATGCCGTAGCGGTATTTCCAATTCGGATAATGACCCTGGAATTTACGCACATCGCTGACGTACCAGATGTGGTCGCCGATGCGGTTGTCTTCGAGATATTTCCAATCGAGTTTTTTGCCTGAAATTTCTTCGCACATCTGGATCGATTCGAGCATCGAGGCGTGAGAGTGGCGGCTGCCGCCCATGTTGTAGACTTCGTCAACACGCGGGGCCTGGAAGAATTGCCAGAAGGCTTCGACGAGGTCGTAGCTGTGAATGTTGTCGCGAACCTGTTTACCGTGGTAGCCGAAGATGCGGTAGGGCTTGCCGGTGACGGTACATTTCATCAGGTAGGCGAGGAAGCCGTGGAGTTCGGTTCCAGCGTGGCCGGGGCCGGTGAGACAGCCGCCGCGGAAACAGACGGTCGGCATGTTGAAGTAGCGACCGTATTCCTGCACGAGCACGTCGGCAGCGACCTTGCTGGCGCCGAAGAGGGAGTGTTTGGTCTGGTCGATGCTCATGTCCTCGGCGATGCCGTCGTTGTACGGGTGCTTGGGATCGATCTCCCAGCGGGTTTCCTTTTCGATGAGCGGGAGGCGGTTGGGGGTGTCGCCGTAGACCTTGTTGGTGCTGGTGAAGACGAAGGGGGATTCGGGGGCGTTGAGGCGGGTGGCTTCGAGGAGGTTGAGCGTACCGACCGCGTTGACGCCGAAATCGGTGTGCGGTTCGCGTGCGGCCCAGTCGTGGGAGGGTTGGGCGGCGGTGTGAACGATGGCGGCGATCTGGCCGCAGTGTTTTTCAAAGGTGGCCTTCACCGAGTCGAAATCGCGGATGTCGATGTTGTGGTGTTCGTAGTCGGCGCCGAGTTCCTTTTCGAGTCGTTCAAGGGTCGGATGGGTGGAGGCGTCCGCGCCGAAGAAACGGGCGCGCATGTCGTTGTCGATGCCGACGATTTTATAGCCTTCGTGGTGAAAGCGGCGTGCGGTTTCGGAACCGATGAGTCCGGCGGAGCCGGTGACGATGACAGTCTTCATGAATTTTTAATATATTGGGGTGATATTACGATTAGAGAACAGCCTTGAGTTGGTCGCTGTGAGCCAGGAGCCAGTGGTAGGTGTCGGTCAGAATGGTTTCGGCGTTGCGCTGGGGACGCCATGAGGTTTTGGCAAAGAGGCGCGTACAGTCGCTGTAGTAGACGGGGATGTCCATGACGCGGTTTTCGGGAACGCTGTGGACGTCGAGGGTGTTGCCGGTGATCTTTTGGCAAAGCGCCGTGGTTTGTTGCAGGGAGAGGCTGATCTGGCGACCGCCTCCGACGTTAAGGATGTCGCCGTCCCAACGCGCGATGTCGGTGGCTTGTTCGAGGATCAATTCCGCAAGGTCATCGACGTGGAGCAAGTCGCGGGTTTGCTGACCCTTGCCGCCGAATCCGATGTAGGAGAGCGGCTGCTTGAAGTGGTGGCGCAGGAGCCAGAAGGTGAACACGCCCTGGTCGATCTTGCCCATTTGCCATGGGCCGGCCAGCACGCCGCAACGGTTGACGACGGCTTGCAAGCCGTAGGCGTGGCGGTATTCTTCAATCAGGAGTTCGGCGGCGAGCTTGGTCGCGCCGTAGAGGGAGCGATGGCCTGCGAGCGGAAAATCTTCACTCACGCCCTTGGGGCCGATGCCGGGGAGTTTTTGCGCGGTGGAGTAGTCGAACCGCTCGGGCGATTCGTCGAGGGGCAATTCCGCGAGGGCTTTGACCGGATAGACCCGGCTGGTGGAGAGAAAGACGAGGGCGGCGTGATGCTGGCGGCTCCATTCGAGGCAATTGAGCAGGCCGTTGAGATTGGTGTCGATGAGGTAATCGGGCGAGGAACCGTATCCGGCGAGAACGGACGGTTCGGCGGAACATTCGACTAACAGATCGAAGTCGCCGGTCGGCAGGTCGGCCGACACGCGGACATCCCCATGGAGGAACTCGATCCCGTGTTCGCGCAACCGTTGCACGATCAATTCGGAACCGCGCCGCCGCAGATTATCGAGAGCGACAACACGGGCGTCGGGCCATGCCTGCTTTAGCCGGACAGCAATGCCTGATCCGACAAATCCCGCTCCACCAGTGATTAATATTCGCTTCGCGCCAGAAGCATTTTCGGAAGCCATAAATAACGAATGACCATGTTTATGGTTTCGTCGCTCTGACACAATCAAATTATTCTGCTGTCCAGCGGAGCGTTGCTCGTAAGCCAAAAAAAGAAGCCGGAAGTTATCTTCCGGCTTCTCAACAAAACGAGGATGCTTTTACCAACGGCCAGGACCGCCAGGACCGCCGGGCCCACCGGGACCGTGATAGGGATGACCGTTGCCACCGGGCAGGGGAACGACAATCACCGCTTCGGTTGCAGGTGCGGGTGGCGGAGTCGGCACCGCCCAGTAACCGGCGCGATAATAGTAGGCACCATCGTGGAATTCGTATGCGGCAGGCACCCAGACATAACCGGGCTGGGGCGGATACGTATAGTAACCGGGAGTCCAGACGTAGGCGTTATTGGCCCATTCGTAGTGACCGGCGACCCAGATTGCGTTCGGATGCGGTGCGGGCCAGGGACGTTCGACATAAACGGGACGGGGTGGCGGCGCGCTGCCGATGCGAATGCCGATGCTGACCTGGGCGGAAGAGAGGCTTACTGCCGAAAGCGAAATCAGCAACGCAACGGCCAGTTCCGCCAACACCGTGCGATGGGAAAGGAAAGTTTTCATAAGTTATTCGACGCTACGTTCTACAGGAAGTTTCACGAATTGAGAAATTAATGAGCTAAATTAGTAATAACTCATTTGAAATCAGCTATATATATTTTGAAGCACGTATAAAAACATTCTTTCGATTAAGGCTGTATTGGCGTATTCAACGCATGCTTATGGCGTGAGGAAATGCCAGCGTGAGGGGCGGTTTTCCGGCGTGTGGAGGGGAGACCCGCGCCATCCGTGTCCCTGTCTTGTTTCGTTGCATCCGGTTATAATTATGCGAAGCCGGGAATGCATCGGTTTTGAGCGAAAGAGTTGTGGGAGAGCCGTCTCAGCTTTGGAAAAATTCTGCACCTTGTACTTGCTACCCGCCCTGAGAACTCGTAATGTAACCATCCTTGCTTTTCTGCAATATCGGGCCGTAGCGCAGTTTGGTAGCGCGCTTCCTTGGGGTGGAAGAGGTCGCGAGTTCAAATCTCGCCGGTCCGACCACCAGCCGTCAGGCTGGTGTCCGCGTGACTGAGTGGCATTTATATGCTTTCTGAACGCAGCTTCATTCAAGTAACTTCCGATCGTTCGATGGTTCCGTTGTGACAAATTCCGGGAA
This sequence comes from Methylacidiphilaceae bacterium UBA1321, assembly GCA_002306945.1. Classification (GTDB taxonomy): domain Bacteria; phylum Verrucomicrobiota; class Verrucomicrobiia; order Methylacidiphilales; family UBA1321; genus UBA1321. Next base: position 13,996 of record DBTH01000319.1, read on the forward strand.
ACTCTCATTTCCGCAGAAAAGCCACTTTTAAGTAGCTCACCGAATCCGTGGCAGACTTTAAGGTTGGGTTTTCGCGTGCTTAAAAAGCGATGTCTGCGCTAGGCGCGAATTTTCCTCAAAAAAACGGGAGATGCTAACTCTTTGTCATGGAGCCGCATTCCGCTTTTGCGAGGTTCTTCTTTTTGCATGCCACCTCCGTTTGACGAGGCATGGCACATCGTTTGCAAAGGTACATGGCGAACGCGAATCTGAAATTCGCACATTTGGAGGAAATCAAACTCAAAAAGACAAGGAGCTAATTGGTTATGAGAAAAATAGCAATTTACGGCAAGGGTGGAATCGGGAAATCCACTACCACGCAGAATACGGCGGCCGCCATGGCCCACTACCACAACCAGAAGGTATTCATCCACGGTTGCGATCCGAAGGCGGATTCGACGCGCCTCATTCTCGGCGGCAAACCGCAGGAGACGGTGATGGACGTGCTGCGAATCGAAGGCGCTGAAAAGGTCACCATCGACAAGGTTGTCAAAAAAGGTTTTAAGGATATTCACTGCGTGGAATCGGGCGGTCCCGAGCCGGGAGTCGGTTGCGCGGGCCGCGGTATTATCACCGCGATCGATTTGATGGAGCACAACGGTGCCTACACCCCGGATCTCGATTTCGTCTTCTTCGACGTCCTCGGTGACGTGGTCTGCGGCGGATTCGCCATGCCGATCCGCGATGGCAAGGCGCAGGAAGTCTATATTGTCGCCTCGGGCGAGATGATGGCCATCTACGCCGCCAACAATATCTGCAAGGGTCTGGTGAAGTATGCCAAGCAGAGCGGCGTTCGTCTGGGCGGTGTCATTTGTAACAGCCGCAAGGTCGACAAGGAAAAAGAATTCCTGGCCGAATTCACCGCCGCCATCGGCACGCAGATGATCCACTTCGTTCCGCGCGACAACGTCGTGCAGCGGGCTGAATTCAACAAGAAGACGGTCACCGAGTATGACCCGAAGGAAAACCAGGCGCAGGAATACAGCGAGCTGGCCCGCAAGATCATCGAGAACAAAAACTTCGTCATCCCCAAGCCGATCACGATGGACGAACTCGAAAAGATGGTCGTCAAATACGGCATCGCCGACTAAATCGCGGATCATCAAAAAAAGGAAACATCGCCACTATGAAAATGATCCGAGCTATCGTACGCCCCGACGCAGCAGACAATGTCACCCAGGGTCTCGCCGATGCGGGATTCTTCTCGATGACCAAGTTCAACGCCTTCGGGCGCGGTAAACAAAAAGGCATCATGATGGGCTCCGTCCGCTACGACGAACTTCCCAAGACGATGATCATGATGGTCGTCGAGGACAAGGATGTCCCCGAAATCCTCAAGCTCATCAAGTACAAGGCCTACACCGGAAGCTTCGGCGACGGCAAGGTATTCATCTCGCCCGTCGACGAAGCCTTCACGGTGCGTACCGGTCAGAAAGGACTTTGACGCCATGAAGGAAATCATCGCCATCATCCGTCCTAAAAAGGTGAGCGCCACCAAGGAGGCACTCGAAAAGCTCGGCTTCCCGAGCATCACGGCCCAGCCGGTGCTGGGTCGCGGCCACCAGAGGGGGATCGCGGGCGAAGTCACCTGCGACCTTCCCACCGAGTTGCTTTCTCAGGCCAAGGTGGGGGGTATGAAGTATGTGCCCAAACGCTACGTGTCCATCGTGGTTTGCGACACGGATGTCGATTCCGTTGTGCAAACACTCATCCTGGTCAACCAAACGGCGCAGATCGGTGACGGCAAGATTTTTGTCTGTCCGGTCGACGACGCGTTGCGTGTGCGCACCGAAGAATCCGGTGACAAGGCTCTCATATAGAAAACCGTAATCGAAAATCGAAGGAGGATTAATTATGCCATATCATGAATTTGAGTGCAGCAAGTGCATTCCCGAACGCAAGTTGCACGCAGTCGTCAAGGGGCCGGGAGAGGATCTGACATCTGCGTTGCCGCTGGGCTATCTCAACACCATTCCGGGATCGATCTCGGAACGCGGCTGCGCCTATTGCGGTGCCAAGCACGTCATCGGCACGCCGATGAAGGACGTCATCCACATGAGCCACGGCCCGGTCGGATGCACCTACGACACCTGGCAGACCAAGCGTTACATCAGCGATAACGACAACTTCCAGTTGAAGTACACCTACGCCACAGACATGAAGGAAAAGCATGTCGTCTTCGGCGCGGAAAAACTGCTCAAGCAAAACATCATCGAGGCGTTCAAGGCGTTCCCGAAAATCAAGCGGATGACGATCTACCAGACCTGCGCTTCGGCGCTGATCGGCGACGACATCAACGCCATTGCCGAAGAGGTCATGGAGGAGATGCCCGAAGTCGACATCTTCGTCTGCAACTCGCCCGGCTTCGGCGGTCCCAGCCAATCCGGCGGCCACCACAAGATCAATATCGCCTGGATCGACCAGAAAGTCGGCAAGGTCGAGCCGAAGATCACCAGCAAGTACGTCATCAACTACGTCGGCGAATACAATATTCAGGGCGACGAGGAAGTGATGCTCGATTACTTCAACCGCATGGGCATCCAGGTGCTCTCCTCCTTCACCGGGAACGGTTCCTACGACGATCTGCGCGGCATGCACCGCGCCCACCTCAACGTTCTCGAATGCGCCCGTTCGGCCGAGTACATCTGCAACGAACTGCGCAAACGCTACGGCATCCCGCGCCTCGACATCGACGGTTTCGGCTTCGGCCCACTGTCGGCTTCCCTGCGCAAGGTGGCCATGTTCTTCGGAATCGAAGACCGCGCCAATGCGATCATCGAGGAGGAAATCAAACGCTGGAAACCGGAACTCGACTGGTACAAGGAACGGCTCAAGGGCAAGAAAGTCTGCCTCTGGCCCGGCGGCTCGAAGCTCTGGCACTGGGCGCACGTCATTCATGATGAAATGGGTGTCGATGTGGTTTCGGTCTATACGAAGTTCGGTCACCAGGGCGATATGGAAAAAGGCATTGCCCGTTGCGAAGAAGGCGCGCTGGCCATCGACGATCCGAACGAACTCGAAGGTCTCGAAGCGATGGAAAATCTCAAGCCCGACATCATCTTCACCGGCAAACGTCCGGGCGAAGTTGCCAAGAAAATCCGCGTTCCCTATCTTAACGCCCATGCCTATCACAACGGCCCGTGGAAGGGATTTGAGGGATGGGTTCGTTTCGCCCGCGATATCTATAACGCGATCAACTCGCCGATCTATCAGCTCTCCGGGTTGGACATCAGCAAGGACGAAATTCCGACCGATGTCGGATTCAAGACGCGCCGAATGATTTCGGACGTTAACCTGTCCGAGGAAGCCCGCAAGGTTCCGGGTTGCGGTTACACCGGCCCCTACGACATCGTCCCGGAAATCCAGAAGCGGAACAAGGCGTATCGGGAACAGCAATTGAAACTCGCCGGAGAGTCCACCCCTGCCGAAACGCCGGTTCCTGCCGAGGCGGCAGCCTGAGACGAAAGGAAAATCGATTTATGGAGACGAAAGATAAAATCGAACAACTCGTCGATTACATCATGAAGAAATGCCTCTGGCAGTTTCATTCGCGATCCTGGGATCGCAAAAACCAGAACGAAGGCATTCTGACCAAGACCTCGCAATTGCTCTGCGACGAGCACGTGGAACTGGAAACCCCGCAAGACCGCTGTTACTGGGTCGATGCGGTCGTTCTGGCCCGCGAGTTTCGCGCCCGCTACCCGTGGCTGACGTCGATGAGCAAGGATGAGATCAAAGCCCTCATGAAGGGGCTGCATGAACGCATGGATTATTTGACGGTCACCGGATCGTTGAACAAAGAGCTGACCGATCCGCTCTACTAAAACAAAGGAGAATACTATGTCTTGTGAATTAATGGCAAAAAACCGCGGCGGCGTAATCAACCCGATTTTTACCTGTCAGCCTTGTGGCGCGCAATTCCTCAGCATTGGAGTCAAGGACTGCATCGGCATCGTCCACGGCGGCCAGGGCTGTGTGATGTTCGTCCGCCTGCTCATCTCGCAACATCTCAAAGAGAGCTTTGAAATCGCCTCCTCCTCCGTCCACGAGGAAGGCGCGGTCTTTGGAGCGTTGCGCCGGGTCGAGGAAGCGGTCGACGTGTTGCTCATGCGCTATCCGAAGGTCAAAGTGGTGCCGATCATCAGCACTTGTTGCACCGAAGTCATCGGCGACGACATCGACGGCGTCGTCAAAAAACTCAATGAAGGGCTCCTTCAGGAAAAGTACAAAGGCCGCGAGGTGCATCTGATTCCGATCCACACGCCAAGTTTTGTCGGAAGCATGGTGACCGGGTATGACTGCGCCCTGCTGGACTTCGTTTCCTATTTTGCCAGGAAGGAAGAAAAGCCCAACGGCAAGATCAACCTCATCACCGGCTGGGTCAACCCCGGCGACGTCACCGCGCTCAAGCACTTGTTGGCCGAGATGAAAGTCGACGCGAACGTACTCTTCGAGATCGAAGCATTCGATTCTCCGTTGTTGCCGGACAAGAGCGCCGTCTCTCACGGCAACACCACGGTGGAGGATCTCCGCAGCACAGGCAGCGCCATTGGAACCATCGCCCTCAACCGTTATGAAGGCGGCAAGGCGACGAAATATCTCGAAACCGAATTCAACGTTCCGGCCATCATCGGGCCGACGCCCATCGGCATCCGCAACACCGACACCTTCCTGAAGAACCTCAGCAAGATGACCGGCAAGCCGATTCCCGAATCGCTCGTTCGCGAACGTGGTATCGCCATCGACACCCTGACCGATCTGACCCATATGTTCTTTGCGGACAAACGGGTCGCGATCTATGGGAACCCCGATCTCGTCATCGGCCTGGCGCAGTTCTGCCTCGATCTGGAAATGAAACCGGTGCTTCTGCTCCTGGGCGACGACAACGCCGCTTATCCCAACGATCCCCGGATCAAGGAACTCAAGGACAACGTCGATTTCGATATGGAAATCGTCATGAACGCCGACTTGTGGGAACTCGAAGACCGCGTGAAGAACAAGGGCCTCAAGCTCGATTTCATCATGGGCCATTCGAAGGGCCGTTTCATGGCCATGGATTGTGGTGTGCCGATGGTTCGCGTGGGATTCCCCACCTACGACCGCGCCGGGATGTTCCGTCACCCCGTGGTCGGATACGCCGGAGCCACGTGGCTCGCGGAGGAGATTGCCAACACGATCTTCACCGACATGGAATATAAGAAGAACAAGGAATGGGTTCTCAACGTCTGGTAATCAATGTAAAACCGTAAAATCTGAACCGAAGGAGATAATACTATGGTGGAATTTGCCGAGTTGCCTGTAGCGGAGGATGTCGTGGTGGAACGCGACACCTTCGTGGAAGATCCCCGTATGTTTTACTACTTCGCCTACGGATCGAACATGAATCCGGAGCAGATTCAGAAGCGTGGCGTCAAGCCCCGCCATATTCTGCCAGCGCGGTTGCCGGGGCATGAGTTGGCCTTCTTCGGACATACCCGCGTTTGGGACGGAGCCATGGAAAGCGTGGTTCCGTCTCCCGGAGATGTCTGGGGAATCATCTATGAGATTTCGTTTTCCGCGCGCGAAGTGCTCGATTCCTGGCAGGATGCACGGCTCGACGGGACTGGAGTTTATTTCCACTACCCCACGGAAGTCATCGACGTAAACGGCAAGAGCCACCCGGTTGTTCTCTATAAAAAAGACCTCCTCGGCGAGCGCACCCTGCCGAGCCAGGAATATCTCGACTTCATCCTCGCGGGCGCGATCCAGCACGGCCTGCCGTGCCGCTACATCGACAAGGTTCGCGACATCACCACGCGCAAGGCCGGTTATCCCGTTCCTCTGCGCAGCAAGTTCGACTTCGGCCAATTGGCCTCTATGGACTGTTCGCAATGCGGTGGTTAATATACATTTCCACTCAAACCTTTTAACCGGTAACAAATCAATGACTGCTCCAGCCGCCCACCCTCATGGCGCCATGCGCCGCAAAGACCGCGAAATCACCGACCGCTCGGAAATCGACGAGATCATACAGGCCAACAAAATCATGCATCTCGCGCTGTCCGACAATAACGTTCCCTTTCTCGTCCCGCTCTATTACGCCTACGACGGCACCTCGCTTTTTTTTCACTCCTCCAGCAAGGGATCGAAAATCGAAATCCTCAAGCGCAACAACACCGTCTGCTTCGAGATTTCGCAGGAGCAGGGCATTATCGAAGCCGACAAGGCGTGTGATTTTGAAGCCAAACACAAAACCGTCATTGGCCTGGGCAAAGCCACCTTCGTCGAAAGTGAGGCCGAAAAAATCGCCGCACTCGATCGGATCGTTGGCCGCTTTACCGACCGGAAATTCGAATATCCGAAAGCCAATCTCCATTCTGCCACCGTCGTCAAAATCACCATCGACTCCGTCAAAGGCAAGAAGCACGGCTTTTAGAATACCCTGCCAATCTTGGAGGACGCTGTCCTCCAAACCTCCTGCCAAGGGTATGGGGCAGAGCCCCAAATTTGCAGTGTGTTCATACGCTTTCGGAGACACCGGCGAGCAAGGGCAATGCGCCTTTTTCGCCGGGTCTGGAATAAGCCGAAGCGTCGATCTGATATTTTTTCATTCGCAAACCCATCATCCGCTCGGTAATCCCGAGCAGGCGCGCGGCGGCGGCCATGTTGCCCTGCGACGATTTCAAACAATCGATCATCAACTCCCGTTCCAGCGCCCCGAGCGACCTCTCCAACAATCCACCCGACTGCGCCAGGGAAGGCTGGATCGATTGTAGGCTCATCGGCAGATGGTGGGCGTGAATCGTATCGCCGCTGCAGAGCAGGACGGCTCGCTCCATGCTGTTTTCGAGTTCGCGCACATTGCCCGGCCAGCCGTAACCCATCAGCAGCTCTATGGCGGCGGGCGAAATGCGGCGGATCTGCTTCTGCGCGATGCGGGCGTATTTCTCCACGAAATAATCGGCCAGTTGAAGAATGTCCGATTTACGTTCGCGCAGCGGCGGCACATAGATCGGGAAGACATTGAGGCGGTAATAAAGATCGGGCCGGAATTTGTTTTGCTCGATGAGCTGTTCGAGATTTCGGCTGGTGGCCGCGATGACGCGCACGTTGCAGCGGATGGTTTGCTGGCCACCCACGCGCTCGAATTCCCGTTCCTGCAGCACCCGCAATAATTTCACCTGAGTCTGCGGGGAGATGTCGCCGATTTCATCGAGAAAGATCGTTCCGCCCTCGGCGATTTCGAAACGACCCTTGCGCATCGATATGGCGCCTGTGAAGGCCCCTTTCTCGTGGCCGAAGAGTTCGCTTTCTATAATGGAATCCGGGAGCGCGGCGCAGTTGATTTTGACGAAACTCGAAAGACACCGGCCGCTGTTTTTATGGATGGCGCTGGCGACCAGCTCCTTTCCGACACCGCTTTCACCGCGGATCAACACAGTGGTGTTTGAGCTTGGCGCGACCTGCTCGATGTGCAAGTAGACCGAGTGCATCGCGCTGGAACTGCCGATCATTTGCGGTGGCTTGAAATTGTTTTTCATCTGCTCCTGGAGTCGTTCATTTTCCCGTCGCAACGATTCCATCTGCTCCTGCGCGTTTTGCTTCAGGCTGACCACCTGGGCCAGTACCGACGCGACCAGCGACAGCAGCCGCAGATCGTCCTTCGTGCTTTCGCCTGTGTGCAGGATGCGTTCGATACTGAGCGTGCCGCAAGTGTCCCGTCCGTAGTGAACCGGCAGGCAGTAGAAGACGACCACCGAGTCGTCTCCGCCGTGAAATGAGAGCGGGTCGACAGGGGAGTCCGTGTCGTCGTCCTTGTTGAGATTGGCCGCCACGACCGGCTTGCCGCTACGGATCGCCTTGCCGACGAGGCCGTCTTCCATCTTCGAGCGAAATTCCGAAAGGTCTTTACCGCTCATGCCGAACGATTCCTCAATCGGTATGCGAGAGGTCTCGCGATTGATGATGTGGATCATGCCGCGCGTGGCTCCGATGGTCTCGCACAGTTTCTTGAGCAACGGTCGGCTGATGGCCCGCAGATCGGTATTGCCGATAATCATTTGCGAGATCTCGAAAAGCAGGGCTAGGTCGCGGATAATGCGGCAGGCGTTGCTGATCTGTTTTTTCCCGGAATCTACGCCGGATTTGCTGCGGTGCCGGATACAGGACATGTTCAGGGGTTCATCCAATTCGTTCATATGAATTTCCTCGAAGGGGTTTTGTCTGCGATTTTAAAACCGGTATTTCTCCAGCTTCCGCACCTCCACGACCTCGCCCTTGTGAATGGTCAACTGAATCTCTCCAAACTCCATATTCCTGACCATGGCCTTGACGGCTTTGATCCAGTGGCCGGATTTCGTATCGCAATAGTCCGGGGCCTCATTGTCTTTATTCTCATCATTCATGACATCGCTGCTCTTTCTCTGCGGCTGGGTTCGTTTTTCCTTTGGGTGGATCAGGAGATAATTGAAAGGCTTTCCGTTCGGGTAACGTCTTCTATGAAAAGATCGGTGGTTCATGCGCCGCTCCCGTTTGTTTTCTCAAACCCCCACGCATTGCCGAGCCGTTGGCAGGTATTGCGGGACATGCGTCCGTCGATGCAATGGACAAACGGTAGTTGCCGGGGCATTGGCGCGTTCTGGGCGGATGAAATTTTTCCGTCTGCTGACCGTTTCTTTTCATCGACCGAATCAAAACAAGTACGAACTACCATGGATTGGATCCTTTATTGCGGATCGAAGCGTGTTGGTCAGCAGATCCGCTAGTATTCTTTCGCAAGTCCACGCAACGTCATCCTGCGGACGTTGCGTAGATAAGGAACCTAGTTCGTCTAGTTGATAGAGAAGAGTAGCAACTCATATGCCATCTCTACACCCCCTTTGATGAAGTACCGGCCCGGCGGTCATCTCTTTTTTCGCCCTTTAGCAGCCAGACAGGCAATTTTACCGTGACAAATTCAGAGTGAGAACTGCATATTTATCTCAGACGCAGGATTATCATCGAGGAGTGTAAAATTACCATGTTCTCCAGAATGCAATATCTCTATAGCGAAGGGTTCGAAGTCGTAGCTGTCACCGCTTACAACGACAAGGAAGGTCCGCACAATGCGCGGCTCACCTATTTCGAAAAAGAACCGGACGGTAACATCCGCCTGCGGTCGGAGCATTTTACCGTCAACAGCACTCAGATGGAGCATTGCTGCGCCTTGTTCTTTGCGCAGTACACGCCCCATTCCTGAGTTTCAGGCAGAGCATTTTTCCGGCCCTACAAAATGGTGGGAAGAAGCCAGGAGTCCGCGGATGTCGTTTTCGGTCAGACTACGTTTATGTCGTGCCGCACGGTCTCTGGCTTTTGCGATGAGCTTTAATTTTTTCTGCGGATCGCAGCTGTAAACCCTTTTGCGGGAGTTGATGTCTCAGCGTGGCCATGCCCGAATCGTTGTGAGCATGAAATTTGATCTCCGGTTCCGGTGCGACCTTTTTGACCACCTCAATCATATTCTATTCTATGTCGCGAACGGAGTCAGGATGCCCATCGTATCGGCAAGCCGTAAACGGAGTGCGTCCACTTCCCACGAAAGAGTAGCCAGCCTCTTGAGGAATTCCAAATCGGCGCGCGACGTATCCTGCGCTCCTACGGTTACGTAGTGGAAGCGGCTTAGGACTTTTAACGCCAGTTCCGACAAAAGCGTCAGAACCGATTCGCGCTCCATTTTCCAGGCGTTTCGATGGATCTCCGAAGCGGGGAAAGAGATGTGCACGCCGTGCGGCAGTCTGCGCGGCCTGTTCAATATCAGCCATCGACGCGCGGCACCAGTTCAAAATCCGACAATTCAATCCGCAGGCGCGCATCGCGTTAATGTCGTCCACTTCACTCGAACCCATCGCCGGGATGCCTACTTCCAATTCGCACACGCCAATCGCCGCCAGCTCCGAGGCGATCCGGTTTTTTTCTTCGCGCGTGGAAGAAACTCCCGGCGTCTGCTCGCCGCCGTGCAGGTTCGCGTCGATCAAGTGCGTCTGTGGCGCGTTGGAAAAACGAATGATTTATTTAGTCGATTCTGTTTCCAAAGTCATGTTCTTCTCCCGTTCAACAACCGCAGCAGCCTTCGCCGCCCCGGCGTTTCTTGTTGCCGCCGCAACTGGAACCTCCGCAGCCGCTCTTGATTCGTTGCATGAACGCGGGGAGTGTTTCGCCGGCGAAGAGGGCCTGCAACGCTTCTTCAACCGGGCCGCGTTCCATCTCCGCCACGTTGACTCCCAATTCCTCCATGACGGCGCGCGGGCCGACCCCGGCCGCACTGACCAATACCGTCTTGCAGTCGTAAAGCACGTCGGCCAATGCCCTCCAACGTTCCACTCCGAGTGAGGGATTCGGAGCGAGGCGAATCTCCTGAAAGACAAAACCCATCATCGCTTGCGGATCGGGCGCGAAGACGACGAAACGTTGCGCTTCGCCGAGCGCCTGGTCGACTTGCAGCCCGCCCGAGGTGGCGACGGCAATGCAACGGCGCGGTTGATTCTCGCGGCTTTTCTTAGCGTAGAGTTCGAGTAGCGAATTCTTTTCCGGGCCGGTAAGCTCATTGCCAAGCTTGCCCACGGCGTCGGCGCGGCAATGCGCGCAATGGGCCATCTGCGGAATGAATTCCCCCGTCTGGGAACGAACCTGCGACAGGAGTTCATCGGTGGGCTTGCCGACGACTTCAAGCGGCGTGCCGCGCAGAGGAATCAGCGGCATGCAATTCATCAAGTCCACGCCCATGCCGTGAAGTTCCTGCGATAATTCGGCGACGTGAGCGTCGTTGATGCCCGGCATGATGATCGTGTTGACCTTGACGATGATTTTCTTTTCCTTGAGCAGGCGGATTGCTTCGCGCTGGCGCTCGATCAGGAGTCCCGCGCCCCGGAGTCCCTGGAGCGACATCCGCGTTTTGCGATTGCGCACCCACGCGTAAATTTTGGCACCGATCTTCGGATCGAATGTGTTGACCGTCACGGTCACATGACTGACTTCGAGCGCGGCCAATTCATCTACATACGGGGCCAAGTCGAGACCGTTGCTGGCGACGCAAAGCAGGAGGTTGGGATGTCTTTGCCGCGCCAGTTGCAAGGTCGTCATCGTCTCGATTGGATTGGCAAACGGATCGCCCGGCCCAGCGATGCCCGCGACCGAAATATCGGGATGTTTTTCGAGCATCTCGTCGAGATAATCTGCGGCCTGTTGCGGCTTGAGCATGGAGCTGGTCACGCCGGGGCGGCTTTCATTGGCGCAGTCGTAGCGGCGGTCGCAGAAATTGCATTGCACATTGCACCGCGGCGCGACGGGCAGATGTATTCGGCCGTAGAGCTGTTTTGCTCCGGCACCGAAGCATGGATGCCGCGTCAGATCCAAATCATTCGCCACACTGGAACAGGGAGATGTCACCATGCCGCATTCCCTTGCAAAGCGTGTGCCACCTCAAACGCTTCTCCGGACTGCGACCGCACAATCTGCTGTCCGTTAGGAAGATAGAGTCCATGGGAAAAGAGGGTGATTACGCGGCGGCGTTTTCGACTCCCCCCAAATCCAACTTTTAAGTAGCTTCGGGATATTTCAACTTACTTAAAAGGAGGGCGATCTGGCTGCGATTTTCATATACATATAGATGACCTGTCCGCACAGGGAATGTAATCTATTTATGGAAAGTAAGGTAATTGACGACATAATACGAAGGGTCGGCAATTTCTTGTTCCCTAATAGAGTCTTCTATTACTCAAAAGGCAAAGCGCAAAAGTAAAAGGTCAAAACCACAACTCAAAACGCAAAAAATGAAATGCCCTCGAAGAGGGAACTTTTTGCGGACGGAAGGGCCGGGTTTCCCGCCAATGAGAAGGCGGAGGAGGTTTCATCCGGCATCCCGAGCCGGCGGCCTGGTTCCGCGCGTTAACCACTCGCTGATTTTGTCAGACGAGCGGTACTCTTTGGAACTTGCGATCCAGCGTGGCCATGGCGGTCATCGAAGCTACTTCCTGGATGGACTTGATCGCCCGGATGGGCTTGGCCAGGATTTGACTTTCGATGGCGCACTTGCGCGCATGCTGTCTCAATACCTGTTCTTGTTCCTGCTGATCCATAGTATGATCTCCAAGGGTCAGATTTTTGCGGCTTGCGGGTGTCTGTTTAGAGCGCCTCATTATCGAATTATCGGACAAGCCACTTAAAACTGAGCAGGTTCTTTTCCAATCCATTCAAAAAATCGCATTTCTCTGTGGAAAATCAATGGCTACAGAGTAAAAAACATCAAAAAATCGCGCGGTTTTTACAGCTTTTAATGGACAAATTCTGCCCGGTGGCGACAGAAATGTAGAAAACTTCCGTTCACTCCACACCGACGTAGGAAAGTTTGTCTTCGAGGACGACCGGCGTGCCATCAACGCGACCCTGATTCGATAATCGATGAGTCGGGTGAAATGTCGGACAGGACGATCTCCTTTTCCACATTTCCGATTTTCTCTAGAGCCTTTTCCATTTAAATCCAAAAGGTAAT
>DBTH01000040.1 GCA_002306945.1 Methylacidiphilaceae bacterium UBA1321
AATCGAAGGTGTCGGCGTAGCCGTCCTCAATGAGGATGTCGAGGGTTTCAAGGGCGGGAGCGACACGCAGGTCGACCTTGCGTTCGATGCCCGCTTCGCGCCAGTAACGCAGCGCGGTCTGGGCGTATTCGCGGTTGATTTCGCAGGCGACGAATTTCCCGTCGAAGGGCAGGGCTTGGGCGATGCAGAGTCCGCTGTAGCCGGTGTAGACGCCGACTTCGAGGGCTTTTTGCGCGCCGATGAGTTCGATCATCAGTCCGAAGAACTGGCCCATCTCAGGCGTGATTTGCGTGTGCGCATCAGGCAGCGCGTTGGTTTCCTCACGGATGAGGGAGAGGAGCTCGGTTTCGCGAATGCCGATGGCCCGGTAATAATTGTATAGGAGATCTTCCGTGGGGGCGGTTATCTCAATCATGTCCATACCTCATCAAAGGCTCGGTTATCGCTTTGGGAAAGCGGAATGTTACCCGCATTTCTCCGCACTCATAATACCTTATCGTTCAAGAAGGTAAATCGAAAAACAGGTGTATTTTCAAGTGTGTAATTGTCTTGATGACAGGGTGTTGGTCGTTGGGTGTGGGGAAAGAGGCTGGCCGGGTGAGTGGGTAGATGGAGTATTCCGCGTGACTTTCGGGCGGTTGGCATGGAAACTGCCCGGCAACGAGTTATGTCTATTCACGTTGCTTTGAATCACGTCACGCATTACCGCTACGACCGTCTGGTGGCGCTTTCCCCGCAGATTGTCCGCTTGCGACCGGCACCCCATTCGCGGACGCCGATTCTGAGTTATTCGATGAAGGTGACGCCGAAGCAGCACTTTATCAACTGGCAGCAGGATCCGCAGAGCAATTACCAGGCGCGGCTGTTTTTCCCGGAGAAGACGACGGAGTTCAAGGTGGAGATCGATCTGGTGGCCGACATGGCCATCATTAATCCATTTGATTTCTTTCTCGAAGAGGAAGTGCGCGAATACCCGTTCGATTACGATTCGCGGCTCGATCACGAACTGGCCCCGTTTTTTCTCAAGGAGAAGAACGGCCCGTTGTTTGCGGACTACATGAAGCAGGTCGATCGGAAGAAACGGAAGACGGTCGATTTTCTCGTTGAATTGAACCAGCGTTTGCAGCAGGAAATCCGCTATACGATCCGCATGGAACCGGGTGTTCAGACGCCGGAGCAGACGTTGCAATTGCGTTCGGGCTCGTGCCGCGACTCGGCGTGGCTGTTGGCGCAGATATTGCGTCATCTCGGTTTTGCCGCGCGCTTTGTGTCGGGCTATCTGATCCAGTTGACGCCGGATGTGAAGGCGATCGACGGGCCGGTCGGTGCGGAAAAGGATTTCACCGATCTTCACGCCTGGACGGAAGTTTACCTGCCGGGCGCGGGTTGGATTGGTCTGGATCCGACGTCGGGACTGCTCGCCGACGAGGGACATATTCCGCTCGCCGCAACGCCCGATCCGACCAGTGCCGCTCCGATCACCGGTGCGGTCGAGGAGTGCGAATGCGAATTTTCGTTTCACATGAGCGTCGAGCGCGTTTTCGAGCGTCCCCGCACGACGAAGCCTTACAGCGAAGAGCAATGGGCCGAGATCGAAAGCCTTGGTCATGAAGTTGACGCCAAGCTGAAGTCCAACGACGTGCGCCTGACGATGGGCGGCGAACCGACCTTTGTTTCGAGCGTGGACATGGACGGCGAGGAATGGAATTTTACGGCGCTCAGTCCGAAGAAACGCGAGTTGGGAGCGCAATTGCTCAAGCGTCTGAAGGCGAAATATGCGCCCGGCGGGATGCTGCATTTCGGGCAGGGGAAATGGTATCCGGGCGAATCGTTGCCGCGCTGGGCGTTCGGTTGTTACTGGCGCAGGGATGGCGTGCCGGTATGGGAAAACGACGCGTTGATCGCCGACGAGCACAAGGATTACGGTTTCAACGATAACGACGCGGTCATCTTCACGGTCGAATTGGCCACCCGCCTCGGTCTCGATCCGCGGCATATCCTGAAAGCCTACGAGGATGCTTTTTATTATCTCTGGAAAGAACGCCGCCTGCCGGTCAACGTCGATCCGTACAATTCCAGGCTGCGCGACAAGGAAGAACGCGCGCGGCTGGCGCGGGTCTTTGAGCAAGGTCTCGACAAGGTGGTTGGAGCGGTGTTGCCGATTCAACGCTGGGTCAACGCTTACGGTCCCTACTGGACGAGCGGCCCGTGGTTTGTCCGGCCCGAACGGCTGCGCCTGATACCGGGCGATTCGCCGGTCGGACTTCGCCTGCCGCAGGATTCGCTGCCGTGGGCGCGTCCGTCCGATTACCCGGAAATTTTCGAGGAAGATCCGCTCGCCGCGCGCGAGCCGCTGCCGGAACGTCGCAAGAAACTGGAGAAGCAGGCGTTTCGTTCTGCTTACGACGCCGAAGGACGTCAACCCGGTTCCGCTGAATATGGCGGCGGATTGGGCGAAGGTGGAGACGGTTCGCGTCGATCCCGGGCACAGACATTGCCGCCGCTTCCGCCGACAGGCCCCGGCGAAGGAGGCGTTTGGCCGCCGCCGGGAAATTCGGCCAACGCTCTCATCCGCACGGCGCTTTGCGTTGAGCCGCGTGACGGGAAACTTTTTATCTTCATGCCGCCGACCCACACGGCAGAGGATTATCTCGACCTCGTGGAAAATATTGAGGAGACGGCGGCGGAACTCGACATGCCGGTCATGCTGGAGGGTTATACTCCTCCGGCCGATCCGCGCCTGAACGTATTCAAGGTGACCCCTGACCCCGGCGTCATCGAGGTCAATCTGCATCCCGCTCACAGTTGGGATGAGCTGGTCAAAAACACAACGACCCTTTACGAGGAAGCCCGCCAGATCAAGCTCGGCGCGGAGAAGTTCATGATCGACGGTCGCCACAC
>DBTH01000263.1:0-13481 GCA_002306945.1 Methylacidiphilaceae bacterium UBA1321
CGCGCCGTGCTTCCGCGACGAAGACGCTCGCGCCGACCGTTCGCCGGGTGAATTCTATCAGCTTGATGTCGAGATGAGTTTCGTCACGCAGGATGAAGTTTTCGAAGCGATGGAAACATTGCTCACCGGACTCTTCCCCGAATTCAGCAGCTGGAAGATGACTGCCGCGCCGTTCCCGCGCATCAGCTTCAAGGAAGCCATGCTCAAGTACGGTTCCGACAAGCCCGACCTGCGCATTCCGTTCCTCATCAACGACGCGACCGACCTCTTCGCCCAGAGCGAATTCAAGGCATTCGCAGGCAAGACCGTCCGCGTCCTTGCCGTGCCGAATTGCTCTGACAAGCCGCGTTCCTTCTTCGACGACTTGCAGGAAAAGGCCAAGTCCCTCGGCGCCGTCGGTCTCGCCTGGTTGACCGTCCAGCCGGACGGTTCCCTCAAAGGCCCGATTGCCAAGTTCATCAAGGACGATGTCCGCGCCCAGTTGCTTTCCCGCACCGGAGCGCAGACCGGCTCCGCGCTGTTCTTCTCGGCCGACATGGTCGAATCGACCGCCGCCCATCTCCTTGGCGACATGCGCATCTACATTGCCGAAAAGATCGACGCCATCGAAAAAGACGTCTTCAAATTCTGCTGGGTCGTCGATTTCCCGATGTTCGAACTCGATCCCGAAACCGGCAAACCGATGTTCAGCCACAACCCGTTCTCCATGCCGCAGGGCGGAATGGAAGCGCTCCTCAACCAGGATCCGCTCACCATCAACGCTTATCAGTACGACATCGTCTGCAACGGCATCGAACTTTCCAGCGGTGCGATTCGTAACCACCGCCCCGACGTCATGTACAAGGCATTCGAGATTGCCGGATACGGTCCCGAAGTCGTGGACAAGAAATTCGGCGGCATGATCAACGCTTTCAAGTTCGGCGCCCCGCCCCACGGCGGCATCGCCCCCGGCATCGACCGAATGGTCATGCTGCTTGCGAACGAAAAGAGCATCCGCGAAGTTATTGCCTTCCCCATGATGCAGAACGGCCGCGATCTCCTGATGAACGCACCCGCTCCCATCTCGGAGAAGCAACTGCGCGAAGTGCACATCACTATCCGCAAACCCGCGAAGATCGTCTGATTCAGACGGTCTTTCCGTCTTGAAAAACGCCGACGCCGAAAGACGTTGGCGTTTTTTTTGCACACGCAACGCACGTAGCGCACGCAAGACTAACGGCAGGCGGGCACAATCGGATAAAATGCGGGCCGATGAAATGGAAAAATCCGCTTTTTTGGACTGTTCTTACACCGTCTTTAATTCCAAAAATTCCGTTAATTCCGTCTAAAAAAGCCTTTCTATTTTCGTGTGGAAGAGGGGGTATGTCGCCGCTTGTCGCGGATCGTCGCGTGGCCTCCATTTTTTTGGGGAGGGGGTGGCGGGAAGAGCTCAAACCTGAAAACGACGGCAAAACGGAGCAAAAAGGGAGAATGGGCAGTTGCGACAGCAAAGAGTGGGTATCCGGCCCTGTAGGAAGCGGTTATAGACGGGTATTTCCTGTTTTTTGTGAAAATACTCTTGTCAATAGTGTTGGGCCTGTTAATTTTGCCGTTCCCAAAATAGGAGTTTTATATGAAGAGAACATACCAGCCGTCCAAGAAGCGCCGCGTGCGTCAATTTGGTTTCCTGAGTCGTACCCGTACCAAGAATGGCCGCGCCATTCTGAGCCGCCGCCGCGCCAAGGGCCGCGTGCGTCTGGCCGGCAAACATACTTCGGTCAAGTTTACGCCTCACACCAAAGCTTAAGCTTGATGGAGACTCCGGACAGGGGCGAAGTGAACAGGCAGCGCAGCGAGAAACTGCCCCGCAGCCGAATCCTTCGCCGCCGGTCGGTGCTCCGTAAAATCCGCACAGAGGCCCGGAGACGTGCCAATCGCTGCATGGTTCTTTTAGTGGAACCGTGCACGGATGAAAGGCAGTCCCAGGCCGCTTTTTTGACACCCAAGCGCATCGGTAGCGCTCACGTCCGCAACCGTCTCAGGAGACAGATGCGGGAAATCTACCGGCGCTATCTCGACATCGGTGCGGAGAATCGTTTTTGGGTGTGGTTGGCGCGGACTGGCGCCGCCCAAAGCAGTTTCGCGGAACTGAAGGAAGCGATGTTGCAATTGTGTGAAGCGCAAAAAAGCAGTCGACGCCGCGCTTAAACTTGCTTTGATCGCTACTTCCGCATGAGATCAGTCATTGTCCTGCTTATCGAAGGTTATCGGTGGGTCATTGCGCCGTTCAAGGCGACATTTGGCTGGACGGGCTGCTGCCGTTTCCAGCCGAGTTGCTCGCACTACGCGCAAGAAGCGGTGAGCCGATATGGGGTTTGCCGAGGGGGCTGGTTAGCGGTAAAACGGATTTGCCGTTGTCATCCATGGGGCGCTTCCGGGTTCGACCCGGTGCCGGATGATTTTGGGCCGGTGAGGACGGCCCTGCGGCGTTCGAGGATTTAATCAATTTAAACGGAAAGTTTTCATGGATCGCAAAAGCTGGATTGGAATCATTATTTGCTTTGTGGCGATGGTCGCCTGGCAGTTCTACGTCTCGTATCGTTGGCCCTATCATCCGCCGAAGAAGGCTCCCGCTGTCGCCTCGGCAACGGTTTCCAACGCCACTGCGACCACGACGCCCACCCTTGCACCGGCAACGGCTTCGACAGCCGCCACCACCGCAGCCGCTCCGTCGATTGGCAGCAGCGTTTCACCCAATAAAGTCGCCGAGCCGAAAATCCCGGCCAATGCGGCTCCCGAACAAATCGTCGAATTGGAAAACGACGTCCTTGTGGCGCGATTCACCACGCTCGGCGCGGCGATCAAGACCATTGAGTTGAAGAAGCATGACGATGAGGGCGACAAGAAGATCGTTCTCAACCGCCATGACCCGATCGGTATTTTCAATCTGACCGGCTGGGACGGCGATTACACCCAGGTGCCGTATTCGGTCGAGAAACAGGGGGATGCGCTCGTTTTCCAGCGCACACTGCCTTCCGGCCTCGTCCTGAAACGCACGTTCCGTCTTGGAAAAGAATATCAAGTTTCCCTTGAGCAACAGGTTTCCAATCCGACGGCCAATGCCGTGACCTTGCCGGAGTATCGCCTGAACGTCGGCACAGCGGGACCAATCCACACAACCGACAGTCCGATTTACATCTTTGCCAGTTACTGCACCCAGAACGGTAACTCGTTCCACAAGGTCAATACAGGTGATTTCCAGGCAGGCAGTTTCCTGGGCTTCCCGACCCGCGAGTCGCGCGCGGTGATTGCCAGCGACAGCGGTCCGTTATTGTGGGCGGCGGTGAAGAACCAGTTCTTTGCCCTGATCCTCTGGCCGAACGGTGACGCGGTTTTGCAGGGAGCGGAGATGCGCCCGGTCAAGCTGATCAATTTTGGCGACAAGACCACGACCGTTCCGGAAGGCGTCAACGCCGAGGCGATCCTGTCCGGGATTTCCGTCCCGGCTGGTCAGACCGCGAACCAGTCTTTCACCCTTTACGCTGGGCCGAAGCAGTATGCCAATCTCGACGCGTTCGATCGCCACCAGAATCTCGTCATGGACAGTTGGTTCGGCTGGATCGTGCGTCCGTTGCTGTTTGCGATGCGGACCATTTACGTCGTCATTCCGAGTTGGGGCTGGACGATCATTGTCATGACCCTGCTCATCAAGGGCGTTCTCTGGCCGCTACAGACTATTGCCAACAAGAGCATGAAGCAGATGCAGGCGCTTCAGCCCAAGATGGAATTAATCCGTCAGAAGTACAAGGACGAGCCGCAAAAGATGAACACCGAGACGATGGCTCTCTACAAGGAGTACGGTGTCAATCCGGCGGGCGGTTGCTTGCCGATGCTGGTGCAGATGCCGATCTTCATCGGGTTCTACGTCATGCTTCAGAGCGCGGTCGAATTGCGCGGCTGTTCGTTCTGGTGGATCAGGGATCTGGTTCAGCCGGATACGGTGGCTCATATTCCTTTCCTCGGACATCTCATTCCGGTCAATCCGTTGCCGTTGTTGATGACTGGCACGCAGGTTCTGTTGATGAAGATGACTCCGTCCCAGGGCGATAATCCGCAGATGAAGATGATGCAGTGGATGCCTGTCGTCCTGCTGTTCGTCCTCTATAATTTCGCTGCGGCGCTGGCCCTTTACTGGACGGTGAGCAATATCATTTCCATGATCCAGACCTACGTGAACTTGCGCAAGCCGGTGCCGCTGCTCAAGCGGGTGCCGAAGAAGAAAAAGCTTTAAGTAGAATTCTCAAGGTCTAGGATTTTTCCCATGGTACAAAGTTCTGCCAAAGAAACGCTTGAGCTGATGCTCGGCCATCTCGGGTTTGTCTTCTCGATTGAAGAGCAAACCCGCGGCGAGCGGCAGGTCTTGAACGTTTTGACGCGCGATCCCGGACGTTTGATCGGACGCGATGGCCACACCCTGGAGGAACTCCAGTATCTGCTCAACCGCGTCACTCATGGCGCCGAGGAAACGACCACCCGCGTCGTTGTCGATGTCGAGAATTACCGGTTGAAGGAAGAACAGGATTTTCTCGTTCAGGTCAGGGCCGTAGCCGAACGGGTGCGCCGCACCGGTAATCCCGAAAAATTGGAGCCGATGAACTCTTTCGACCGCCGTGCGGTTCATCAGGCGTTTGCCGACGATCCCGACATTTGCACAGTCAGCGAGGAAACGGACGCGCGGTTGAAACAAATCACGATTGAGCCGCGAAAACGCTAGTAGGTCGGCTATGGGCATAAGGGGCTAACCACTTTATAAGTTGTATGAGGAAAGCTTTTATTACCGGGATCACCGGACAGGACGGTTCTTATCTGGCCGAATACCTGCTCGACAAAGGCTACGAGGTTCACGGTGTCATACGGCGTGCCAGTTCTTTCAACACCGAGCGCATCGACCATCTTTACAAGGATTTTCACGTCAACGGCGTCCGCCTGTTTCTGCACTACGCCGACCTGAGCGATTCAGCCTCGCTGATGCGTCTGCTTTACGACTTGCGGCCCGATGAAGTCTACCATCTCGGCGCGCAAAGCCATGTTCGCGTCAGCTTCGATATTCCCGAATATACAGGTGACGTGACGGCTATCGGGACGACCCGACTGCTGGAAGCCCTTCGCGAAGCCAATCTGACAAGTACCCGCTTTTACCAGGCGTCGAGCAGTGAAATGTTCGGTCTGGTGCGCGAAGTGCCGCAGCGTGAAACAACTCCCTTTTATCCCCGCAGCCCCTACGGCGCAGCGAAGGTCTATTCGTACTGGATGACGGTCAATTACCGCGAGAGTTACGGTTTGCACGCCAGCAACGGGATTTTGTTCAATCACGAATCACCCCGCCGCGGCGAGACGTTCGTCACGCGCAAGATCACACGCGCCATTGCCCGCATCAAGGCCGGATTACAGGACGAACTTTATCTCGGTAATCTCGACGCGAAACGCGACTGGGGTTACGCCCCCGAATATGTCGAGGCGATGTGGTTGATGTTGCAGCAGGATAAGCCAGACGATTACGTCATCGCCACCGGCGAGACTCACTCGGTGAGGGAATTCCTTCAGGAATCGTTCTCCCACGCCGGACTCGATTGGGAGAAGCACGTCAAGATTGATGCCCGTTATTTCCGCCCGGCCGAAGTCGATGTGCTCGTCGGCGACGCTTCCAAGGCGAAAAAGGTTCTGGGCTGGACTCCGCGGACAACCTTCAAGGACTTGTCCCGCATCATGGTGGATGCCGACATCGATTTGCTTCAGCGGCAACTGGCCGGCAAGGACATTCGATATTGACGGTCTACCGGAGACACCATGTTGAACAATTCCACGAGGATATTTGTAGCAGGTCACCGGGGAATGGTTGGCGGCGCTTGTCTGCGTCTCTTGCAAGAACGGGGATTTGGCAATTTGCTGACTCGCACGCATGCGGAACTGGATCTGTCCGATACAGCCGCAGTCAACGCTTTCTTTGAGCAAAACCGCCCGCAGATTGTCATCGATGCCGCAGCCAAAGTCGGCGGCATTGGCGCCAACAGCCGTTATCCCGTCGAATTTCTCACCGAAAATCTCGCGATCCAGAACAACGTCATTAACGCCTCTCACCGCTACGGCGTCGAAAAACTGCTCTTTCTGGGCAGTTCCTGCATCTACCCGAAATTTGCTCCCCAGCCGATTCGGGAAGAGTCGTTGCTGACGGGAATCCTTGAGCCGACTAACGAGCCCTACGCTCTGGCCAAGATTTGTGGCATCAAACTCTGTCAGGCCTATCACCGGCAGTACGGCGCCAATTTCATCTCGGTCATGCCGACCAATCTTTACGGACCTCTCGATAATTACGATCCCGAGACTTCGCACGTCATGGCCGCCCTCATCCGGCGTTTTCACGAAGCCAGGATGGGCCACGCTGAATCGATCACTCTCTGGGGAACGGGAACACCTCTGCGGGAATTCCTTTACGTAGATGATCTGGCGCGAGCCTGTTTGTTCCTGCTCGAATCTTATAACGAACCTGAAATCGTTAACATCGGGTGCGGAGAAGATCTATCTATTGCTGCTTTAGCGAATAAAATCAAGGCCATGACCGGATTTCGAGGAGAAATTCACTGGGATTCGTCAAAACCGGACGGAACACCGCGCAAATTACTTGATATTAGCAAGATCAAGGCCTTAGGCTGGAAGCCTCAAGTTCCTTTGGAAAAAGGGATCGAACTGGCATACCGCTGGTTTTTGGACGCTATCGCTAAAGGAGCATAAGGAGCCGATAATATGATGTTAAGAAGGCATCAGGAGTTGTATTTCCAGATGTTTCAAGTGATTGACGCCTTTCTGCTCTGCGGGGCGCTTTGGGTGGCTCATTTGCTTCGTTATTCGATTGTACCGTATCTTCGCATCCTGGATCTCGGGCAGGTTGCCGCGTTTTCAGGATATATCTGGATGCTCGTTTTGATTTTGCCTCTGGGACCGTTCATCCTGGAGCGGCAAGGTTTTTACGGCCTCACGTCGACATCGGATATTTACAAAAGGCTACTGGCTGCCGCGCGCGGGGTATTGATCCTGGTGGTGATGCTTGCGGTATTCATGGTGAGCTTTCGTGTCCCGCAGGAAAGCATCAGCCGCGCGGCTCTCATCATGTTTGTGCCGGTCGGTATTCTGGTCTTGATGATGCGTGACTTTATCTCGCGCCTCCTGATGGACCAGCATCGCCGTTCCGTAATCAACCGCCAACACGTGCTGTTGTGCGGGGAGAATATCGATCTGGAGGCCTGGCAGTCCGATCTGAATAAATCGCCAGCAGGCTCATACAAAATGTGCGGCAAGATCAGCCTCAACGAAACACCTCTGCCGGAATTCATCAATAAACTTCACGCGGAAATGATCGATGTGGTAATTTTCTCCATCGAACACACCAAGTTTCCTCTGATTCGTGAAGCGCTACATATTTGCGAATCGGAAGGCATTGAAGCGTGGATCGGAGCCGATTTTTTCAAGACGTCGCTAACGCACCCTCAATTCGATTTGTTCGGAGGGCGGCCCCTGCTGGTCTTCCGCAGCACCCCGGATGCTTCCTGGGAATTAGTCGCGAAGCGAATCATGGATTCGACCCTGTCGTTCCTCCTCATCGTGCTTCTGTTCCCGGTTTTTCTCGGCATCGCACTGGCCATCTGGTGGGGCTCGGGTGCTCCCGTCATTTTCCGCCAGCGCCGCAGTGGCATTTACGGTCGGCCCTTCACCATGTACAAGTTTCGCACCATGGTCACCAACGCGGAACAGACCCGGCAGGAACTGGAAACTTTCAACCTGATGACGGGGCCGGTTTTCAAGATCGAAAAAGACCCGCGAGTAACTCCGATAGGACATTGGCTGCGGCGCACCAGCCTCGACGAATTGCCCCAGTTGTTCAATGTTCTCAAAGGCCATATGAGCCTGGTCGGGCCGCGTCCGCTGCCGATTTATGAGACGGAGAATTTCTCGGACATTTCCCAACGCCGTCGCATGAGCGTGCGTCCCGGTCTGACCTGCCTGTGGCAGATCAGCGGCAGGAACAAGATCACGGACTTCTCCGATTGGGTGCGGCTCGATCTGGAATATATTGATAATTGGTCCCTGTGGCTCGATCTCAAGATTCTCCTGCTGACCATTCCGGCTGTTTTGTTTGGGCGCGGCGCGAAATAGGAGCGGAACGTTATCGAATCGGAAGGCGACGCCGGAGACTTCTTCAAGAACTCGAACGTATGGGTTCCTGATTGTGAATTAAGGCTATGGAAGGAATTATTTTAATACAGGATCTTGCGGTCGTCCTGGTAGTCGCCGGCATTGCCGGGTGGATTGCGCGGCGCATAGGCCTTTCGTCTGTGGTCGGGTATTTGCTCGCCGGATTGTTAGTGGGGCCGCACACGCCTCCACTGACCCTGATCGTCAATCAGGATCGCATCGAGACCCTTTCCAATGTTGGCGTGGTGTTCCTGATGTTCGCGGTGGGAATGGGATTGAGTTTGCAACGTCTCAAGCGACTGGGACTTTCGCTACTGCTAGCCACATCGCTGACGGCATTGCTGGTGTTCAATGGGACGCGGCTGCTCGCCTACGTTCTGCACTGGGGACATCTTCAGGGCATGTTCCTCGCGTCGATGTTCATGGTTTCCAGTTCCGCGATCATCAGCAAGGTGCTTTCTGAAACCGGAGAAAGTCACGAGAAATACGGCCAGCGCGCCCTCGGAATCACGGTATTGGAAGACGTCGTGGCGGTGGTCATGATGACTCTGCTGACATCCATGTCCGCCCACTACGGCAACGACAACGCGAGTGCCGAGGGCGACATTGGAAAAACCTTGTGGTTGATGTTGGGCTTTATCGCGCTGCTGGTAGTTGTGGGGCTGCTGATCCTGCCGCGCCTGTTCCGTGTGCTGAATCGCCAAGGGGCAGGGGATTTGATCATTCTATTGGTGGCCGGGATGCTTTTCTCTGCATCAATCCTGGCGTCGCGAGCCGGGTATTCAATGGCGCTGGGAGCGTTCCTCTTTGGTGCGGTAGTTGCCGAGACCGCTTCGCGGGAAACGATTGAACGCGCCTTCAGCGGTGCGCGGGAAATGTTCAGTTCGGTGTTCTTTGTTTCCATCGGATTGCAGATTGTTCCGCGCTCGTTATGGGACAACTTTGGCTGGATTCTTTTCTTCTCGGTCTTCGTGATCGGCATCCGCATGTTGTCGGCGTCGACCGGGTTGCTGGTGACGGGATCGTCAACGCGCGATGCGTTGCGTTCCGGAATGACGGTGGTGCCGATCGGGGAATTTTCCTACATCATGGCGCAATTAGGCAAGGGTGTGTTGCCCGAGATGGCTTATTCGCTGGCGGTCGGGGTTTCTCTGGTGACGGCAATGGCTGCACCATTACTGGTGCGTTATTCGGATGGATTGGCCGGCTGGGCGGAAGATCATCAACCCAATTTCTTCCGAAGAGGAATCGAAGCGTATCAGGCGTGGCTGGAGGATATAGAACAAAAGCAGCGCAGCAATATCATCTGGCAGCACAGTAAACGACGGTTGTTTTTCGCGCTGATTGAAGTGGTGATGGTCGGCGGATTGGTCGGCTTTTCCGTGCCGCTCAATATCTGGCTCTGGCATAGTCTTGAGTCGATCGGCTGGGATTTCATGGGATGGGAAGTGGTCTACTGGGTGGTGATAACGCTGCTGGTGGCGTTCCCGCTGGTCGGCTTGTGGCGTAGCCTGGATATTCTCGGAATGCTTTTTGCCGACGTGACAGCACGCGAAATAGGGAAGGGCGCAAAAACGCGTTACGTCGTGGAAAAGATCATTCGCTGCCTCATCGTCCTGTTTGTCATTGGCCTGTTGATGCCGCTGGTGCCGCTGGGTTTGAAGCGGCCCTGGCTCATTGTGGCGACGGCGTTGGTCTGCGTGATTCTCGCCACTTTACTCTGGAGGCATTTGACGAAATGGCATAACGCTGTGCGTAACCGTCTGGAAGGAGCCTTGAGTGGCAACCAGGCTCCGGGTGCACGGTTCAAGTCGGTATTCCGTTATCGGGAAAACTGGAATACGGAGTTGCTGGAGTGTGCGCTTCCCGACAATGCCGAATGCAGCGGAAAAAAATTGGTCGAGCTGGCCTTGCGCACCCGCTTTGGCTGTTCGGTGGTGCAACTTGAGCGACAGGGGGTTCTCATTTCCAATCCGCCCGCAGGTCTGGCTTTGTTCCCCGGAGACAAACTCCTGCTGTTCGGTTCGCCCTTGCAGGTGGCGGCTGGGCAACGTTTCCTGCACCAGGTTCGCAACGCGGATAATCCGCTATCGACTTTTGACGAGAGCGAACTCGGCACCGTCATGGTTCCTCTGGGCAGTTCGCGTTCGGGAAAGACTTTGGCGGAGTTGGAAGTTTTCCGCTATGCGGGGATTCAAATTCTGGCCATCGACCGCGATGGTGCGGTGACCCTGAATCCGAGCGCCTCGGAAGTGATTTTGTGCGGCGACAATCTGCTTGTATTGGGAACAGCCGAGCAAATCCGGCAGTTTTTCAACTGGCTCGACCAGCCCACGATTGGATAAATTTCCCATCTTATTTCGTTTCAGATCAAATAAAAGACAATCGTAAGTAATATAATAGAAAGACTTTGAGTTAAATCTTTACAAATCCTATAGAATAGATAAATTATATTAGATGTTCGGATCCTTGGGTGATTTTTTCTCACTTCTGGAAATTAACGAATCAAGCGGGGTTTAAAGACTCAAGCATCGTTTATCTATGACAACACGATCTACTTCAATCGAGAGCTCCGGCGCTCCCGCAAGCCCTAAAGCAGAGGAAGGCAATCACGAGATTCCCTCGTCGGTTCTCGATCTTATCGGCAATACGCCTCTTTATGAGGTCAAACGACTCGACACAGGCAAATGCCGCCTGTTTTTAAAGTTGGAGAACCAGAATCCCGGCGGTTCCATCAAGGATCGCGTGGCGCTTTCGATGATTAATGATGCCGAGAGAAAGGGCATTCTTCGTCCCGGCGGAACCATCATTGAGGCGACGGCGGGCAACACCGGGCTTGGGTTGGCTTTGGTCGCAGCAGCCAAAGGCTATCAGGTTCAGCTCGTTATTCCGGATAAAATGTCCGCCGAAAAGGTTTCCCATATACGCGCGCTCGGAGCCAAGGTGCTCATCACCCGTTCCGATGTGGGCAAGGGACACCCGCAATATTATCAGGATCTGGCGCTGACATTGAGCAAGCAGATTCCCGGCTCTTTCTATATTGACCAGTTCAACAACCCGGCCAATCCGCTGGCGCACGAGACTTCCACCGCTCCAGAAATCTGGGAGCAGTTGGGGCATTCGGTCGACGCGGTGGCTTGCGGTGTCGGGTCGGGTGGAACTATTACCGGATTGGGACGGTTCTTCCGCCGCGTGAATCCCAAGATCGAGATGGTGTTGGCCGATCCTGAGGGTTCGGTTCTGGCCCCCTACATCGAGACCGGAAAAATCGGAACCGCCGGATCGTGGACCGTCGAGGGAATCGGTGAGGACTTCATTCCCGGAATTGCCGACCTGTCGCTCGTGAGCAAGGCATACTCCGTGACCGACCGGGAGAGTTTCCTGGTGGCACGTGAGCTATTGCACAAGGAAGGGATTTTGGCGGGCTCGTCCAGCGGAACGATTCTGGCGGCGGCGTTGCGTTATTGCCGCGAACAGAAGACGGAAAAGCGGGTGGTGAGTCTGGTTTGCGACAGTGGAAACAAGTACCTGTCGAAAATGTTCAACGACCAGTGGATGATCGACCAGGGATTTCTCGAACGCAAATCGTACGGCGATTTGCGGGATTACATTTCACGTCGCGCCCAGGACGGTTCGGTTATTTCCGTCGGTCCAGCCGATCCGTTGTTGACCGCTTATCAACGCATGCGTAGTGCCGACATTTCGCAGGTGCCGGTCATCAAAGAGGGGCGCATTGTCGGGTTGCTTGACGAATCCGATCTGCTTCTGCATGTGCACCGCCACGGTGGAAACTTCCACGATGCGGTTTCCACGGCGATGAGTTCAAAGCTGGAGACGCTGACTCCCGACCGTTCCCTTGGGGAATTGATCCAGGTTCTCGACAGCGGTTATGTCGCCCTGATCGTGGAGAAAAACCAATTTCAAGGATTGATTACCCGGACGGATTTGCTAGCGGCACTGCGCCGTCAAAGTCCCTAACGGTCAATCCGGATAGACCCTTTATATGAGCCAACATCATTTCGACACCCGCACCATTCACGGTGGGCAGGAAGCCGACCCGCTTACCGGTGCAGTTAGCGTTCCCATTTACCAAACCTCGACCTACGCCCAGCAGAGTCCGGGCGTGCACAAGGGTTATGACTATTCCCGGTCGATCAATCCCACACGCAGCGCCTGGGAACGCAATATTGCCGATCTCGAAAACGGATCGCGCGGTTTTGCCTTTGCCTCGGGACTGGCCGGGATGGCGACCGTGTTAGAATTACTCGATTCCGGCGCGCACATTGTTGCCAGCGACGATCTCTATGGCGGCAGTTACCGTCTTTTCGAGCGGGTGCGTCGCCGTTCGGCCAATCTCGATTTCACTTTCGCCGATCTCTCGAACGCGGAAAATTTCAAGACGGCCATCCGTCCGAATACCAAACTGGTCTGGGTTGAAACGCCGAGCAATCCACTCTTGAAGTTGATCGACTTGAAGGCCATTGCCGAAATCGCTCGTGGGAAAAATATTCTCTCCGTAGCTGACAATACCTTTGCCAGTCCCTGGATTCAGCGGCCGCTGGAATTCGGTTTCGACATCGTCGTTCACTCTGCCACGAAATATCTCAACGGACATTCGGACATGGTCGGTGGCGTGGTGGTTGTCGGCAACAGGCCGGAGCATGCGGAAATCGCCACGCGACTTGGCTTCCTGCAAAATGCCGTGGGCGCGATTGCGGGGCCGTTTGACAGTTTTTTGGCGTTGCGCGGAGTGAAGACTCTTTCGCTGCGCATGGAACGTCATTCATCCAATGCTCTCGAACTCGCCCAATGGCTCGAATCCAATCCAAAGGTATTGAAAGTGCATTATCCCGGACTCAAGAGTCATCCGCAGCATGAATTGGCCAGGCGCCAGATGCACGCTTTCGGAGGAATGATTACCGCCGTCCTGAAAACCGATTTACTGGGCACCAAACATTTTCTGGAACGCTGCAAGATATTTACTCTCGCCGAAAGTCTTGGCGGTGTCGAAAGCCTGATTGAACATCCCGCGATCATGACGCACGGTTCGATTCCGCCCGAACAACGGGCGGCCTTGGGAATCGGTGATTCCCTTGTGCGCCTTTCAGTCGGCGTGGAGCATGTGGATGATTTGAGGGCCGATCTGGAAAATGCGTTGGCCGGGTTTTAAGAGCTTATCCCTAAACTGTATCTATTCAAAACGTAACACCCGAGAATGAGAATTTCGAGTGGTAAGAGCAAGGCGCAAGGAGGGA
>DBTH01000263.1:13741-14298 GCA_002306945.1 Methylacidiphilaceae bacterium UBA1321
GTTTATTGCTCATCAATAAGTGACCGATGCGCAACGAAGCTATTGCCTCTCCAAAACTCAAGATTGGGCGTGAGGTTTTGAATAGTTACGGCTAAGAAAGGAAGAGTGTTTTAAGCCCTTTACGAAAGGTTCTATTTTATCAGGAACTCACGAAGTCAGGAAAAGAGGACTGAAAGGCGTTCCTTCTCTTTCAGATTTTTTAAGTTTCTGACAAGCCTTTTCTTATTTCGTTAACTGGACTGCGAACCGATTCAAATATCTAGTCCGAGGAAATCGTACACGAAGTTATTGGCCGGTTGAGAAACGATATCGCGCGGATTGCCGATTTGCTGGACATTCCCTTCGCTGAGAATGGCGACGCGGTCGGCCAGTTCGAACGCTTCATCCTGATCGTGCGTGACGAAGAGGGTGGTGACGTGCGCCTCTTCGTGGAACTGGCGCAGCCAATGGCGCAATTCCTTGCGAACCTTCGCGTCGAGAGCGCCGAAGGGTTCGTCGAGAAGCAAAACACGCGGTTCAATAGCCAGCGCGCGGGCCAGCGCGATACGCTGGCGTTG
>DBTH01000263.1:14486-18896 GCA_002306945.1 Methylacidiphilaceae bacterium UBA1321
CGAGAGCGCCGAAGGGTTCGTCGAGAAGCAAAACACGCGGTTCAATAGCCAGCGCGCGGGCCAGCGCGATACGCTGGCGTTGGCCGCCGGAAAGCTGCGAAGGGAAGCGCTTGGCGTAGTTTTCGAGTTGCACGCGTTTCAGCAGCAGGTGGACGCGCTCGTGAATCTCGCTCTCGATCGGACGGGTCTTGCGTGGACGCACGCGCAGGCCGAAGGCGATATTCTCGAAGACGTTCATGTGCTGGAAAAGAGCGTAGTGCTGGAAGACGAATCCCGCCCGGCGGTGATAGGCGCTGGTGTAGGTGACGTCTTCGTCGTGAAAGAGGATTTGCCCTTGTCCGGGATCGGCAAATTCCAGGCCCGCGACAATGCGCAGGAGCGTGGTTTTGCCCGAGCCACTGGGGCCGAGCAGGGCGAGCAATTCGCCGTCGTTGACATCGAGGCTGACCTCTTTCAATGCCACGAATTTGTTGAATGTCTTGGTGATGTTACGGATTTGTACGCCCATAGTATTAAGATTGTGTGGGGTTGCTGAGTTCCTGCGCTTCGCGCAGTTGCTGGGCGGCGCGGGTTTCGCTGTAGGTCTTCAAGACCAGCGTGACCAGAGCCAGCAGGGAAAGGAGTGAGGCCACAGCAAAGGCGGCGGTAAACTGGTATTCGTTATAAAGGATTTCGATTTGCAGAGGCATGGTGTTGGTCTTGCCTCGAATGTGTCCGGAGACGACCGATACAGCGCCGAATTCGCCCATGGCGCGGGCGTTACAGAGAATGACTCCGTAGAGCAGTCCCCACTTGATTTTAGGTAGCGTGATGCGCCAGAAAACCTGCCAGCCGTTGGCTCCGAGGGTAAGAGCGGCTTCCTCCTCGGCGTGTCCCTGCGCTTCCATCAGCGGGATCAGACTGCGGGAGACAAAGGGGAAGGTGACGAATGTCGTGGCCAGAACGATGCCGGGCAGGGCGAAGACAATCTGGATATTGTGGTCGATCAACCATGGACCGATCCAACCGTGACGTCCGAACATCAGGACATAAATCAGACCACCAATGACCGGAGAGACCCAGAGCGGCAGATCGATGAGCGTAATGAGAAGTTGCCGACCGCGGAACTTGAACTGCGTTATCGCCCACGCCGAGGCAATGCCGAAGACGGTGTTGAGCGGAACGGCAATGGCGGCGGTAATGAGGGTAAGCTGGATCGATTTCCGGGTAACTGGATCGTTGAAAGTATTCAGGTAATAATCGAACCCTTTCGACAGTCCCTGATGGAAAACCATGTAGAGCGGCAACAGGATGAAGACCGCCAGAAAGAGAAGGGTGACGGTAATTAGAAGATAGCGAATCCAGGCCGGTTCGGTCGTGGCGCGAACGGCCTTCGCCCCTGGCGAATGGTTCGCCGAGGTAATGACAGCGGAATTGGTAAAAGCTCCCATAGTGATAGAACGAAAATGTTAAAACGCTCCAGAGCCGTTTGAGGCGCGATGTCGTGTCCACCATTGAAGAAGATTGACGGCGCCGAGGATCACGAACGACGCCAGAAGCATGGTCAGACCGATGGCTGCTGCGCCGGAATAATCGAATTGTTCCAGGCTGAAAATGATGAGCATGGGAGTGATCTCGGTTTTCATCGGCATGTTGCCCGCGATGAAAACAACCGATCCGTATTCGCCGACGGCGCGACCGAAGGAGAGCATGACACCGGTGCCGAGGGCGGGCAGGAGCGCGGGAAGGATGACGCGGGTGAAGGTTTGCCAACGGTTCGCACCCAGACAGGCGGCGGCTTCCTCGACATCGGCGTGGAGATCGAGAATGACCGGTTGGAGAGTACGCACGACAAAGGGCAGTCCGATAAAGGTCAGTGCAATCAGAATTCCGAGCGGCGTGTAGGAGACGCGGAGGTCGAATTTATCGAAGAGAAATGACCCGATGAGTCCCTTGGTGGAATAGATCGAGGTGAGGGCAATGCCGGCAACGGCGGTCGGCAGGGCGAAAGGTAGATCGATGATGGCGTCCACTAGACGGCGGCCGGGAAATTCGTAACGCGCGAGTACCCACGCGGCGATCAGTCCGAAGAAGCCGTTGATGAGTGCGGCGATGAGGGAGAGGCCGAAACTGAGCTTGTACGAGGCGACGACGCGGGGATTGCTGATCGATTCCCAGATGTGAGGCCAGCTATCGGAAAAGGTCTTGGTGAAAAGCGCGGAAAAAGGAATCAGGACAACGAGACTGAGATAGAAAACGGTATACCCCAGGCTTAGGCCGAAGCCGGGCAGGATTCGCGGTGTGAATGTACGGTTGGACATGATCGAAAATCGGCTTTGTGAATTTAGGCCAGCAATAAGCTAATACTAACTCGCTTTCAAGTTGATATGAATTCGCTGGTTATTTGACGCATGGGCGGCCGTTGCTTCTCATTTACAGATCCACTTCGGGATATGCGCATTCGTCACGCCTTGTCCATGCGTCAAATCCCGGCGCGTCTTCGTGTCATCTTGAAAGCTCATTAGTATAAGTCGAGTGCGGCGATTGGAATGGCGACAAGTATCAGATATTTTGTGCCACGGAAATGAGTGTCCGGTAATGCGCTAATATCGATTTAAGGGCGAGAACGTGGGAGCGGATTTGCTTGTCGTGATCGGCAAGCTGCGGCGTTTCAAAAACGATTTCAAACGGGCGTGGATGCGCTTCCGGCGGCGCTCCGAGTATGCCCTGGTAGCAGCGCCGCTCGATGATGCCGTTTTCCGATTCGAAATTGTCGATGACCGGGCCGTGGTTGATGGGCAATTCCACCGAGGCGGCAGCAAGGGCGGGTTCGAGGACGTGGCGGGTAAGGGAACTGCCACGGGCGAAGCCGTAGATACCGTCGCTGGTATCGTCGGAGTGCAGGGAAATAATGCCGTGAAAGTGGAGTCCTTTCAGTTCCTCCTCAAGCTGGCGCACTTCGGGCTGGCGGGAGCCTTTCCAGAATTCGC
This sequence comes from Methylacidiphilaceae bacterium UBA1321, assembly GCA_002306945.1. Classification (GTDB taxonomy): domain Bacteria; phylum Verrucomicrobiota; class Verrucomicrobiia; order Methylacidiphilales; family UBA1321; genus UBA1321. Next base: position 17,456 of record DBTH01000263.1, read on the forward strand.
GGTTCAAATCCTTGCCGGATCGAGACCAGCGGGTGCCGTCCTCGTAGCCGGAGGGGTTGCAAACGGGGTAAACGAAAATCTCGTAGCCAGTCGCGAGTTCGGGTTGACGACGGAGTTCGTCGAGGAGATGGAGAGTGGCGAGAATCCCGGCGGTTTCGTCGCCATGAATGCCTGCGAAAATTCCGATGCGGAGATAGTCTCCACCACCCTGAGGACCGACTAGGAGAAAGCGCGGCAACTGGAAAGTTTCACCGTGCAGCGTGAAGGGGGCGAGCGGTTGAGCGAAAAGACGGGAATTCTTGAGCGCAAGCTCCAGAGTCTCGGCGATAAGGCTCCTGATGGAGAGGCGTTGCTGTTTCACGGGACTGGACGTGAGGGGCGTGTTCTGAGTGTCGCGTGATTCAAGAGAGGTTGTGTTCATGATTCCCTGGCAGGATCTCAGTGAGTTCGATTGGAATAACGCAGCGGTCAACGGGAGACCGCCGCGTTTGATGATGTAGGAGTATGTCTTGGAGTATTTAAACTAGTATCTAATTTTTGGTCGGAACGTAGAGTTGATCGAAGAGGCCCTTGTCGGCGAAGTGCTTCTTCTGTGCCGCCTGCCAGCCGCCGAAGAGGGGGCTGTCGATGGTGACAAGTTCGAGCTTTCCGAAGTTGGTGAACTTGGCGAGGATATTGGCGTTACGCGGACGGTAGTAGTTCTTGCCGGCGATTTCCTGTCCTTCGTCTGAGTAGAGATACTTCAGGTATTCCTTGGCAACATTTTCAACACCCTTTTTCGCGGCAAGCTTTTCAACGACCGCAACGGGAGGTTCCGCCAGGATGCTAAGGGACGGAGTGACGATTTCGAATTTGCCGGGGAATTCCTTGAGCGAAAGATACGCTTCGTTTTCCCAGGCGATCAACACGTCGCCCAGACCGTTCTGAACGAAAGTGTTTGTCGCGCCGCGCGCACCGGAATCGAGCACGGGAACGTTCTTGTAGAGCGCCTTGATGAATTCCTTGTTCTTCTCTTCGCTTCCGCCGAACTTCTTGTTGGCGTAGGCCCAGGCGGCGAGGTAATTCCAGCGCGCACCACCGGAAGTCTTCGGGTTGGGGGTGATGACGGCAGTGCCGGGTTTCACCAGATCATCCCAATCCTTGATGGCTTTGGGATTGCCCTTGTGGACGAGGAAAACGATGGTCGAGGTGTACGGAGTGCTGTTGTCGGGAAGCTTGTTTTTCCAGTCGCGCGGCAGCAATTCGTGGATCGCAATGGCGTCAATATCGTAGGCCAGGGCGAGCGTCACGACATCGGCGGGCAGACCGTCGATGACGGCGCGCGCTTGCTTGCCGGAACCGCCATGGGATTGTTCAATGGTAACTGTGTCGCCGGTTTTGGCTTTCCAGTATTTCGCAAACGCCGCGTTGTATTCCTGATACAATTCGCGGGTCGGATCGT
>DBTH01000309.1 GCA_002306945.1 Methylacidiphilaceae bacterium UBA1321
AAGCCGTTGCAGATGCCGATGACGATGCCCCCGGCGGCGGCGTGGGCCTTGACGGCCTGCATGACCGGGGACCAGCGGGCGATGGCTCCGCAGCGCAGATAGTCGCCGTAGGAGAATCCGCCCGGAACAATGACGGCGTCGGCCCCTTCGAGGGTGTCGCTTTTGTGCCAGACGTAGAAAGTGTCCTGATTGAGAACGTTCTTCAGGACGTGATAGCAGTCCTGATCGCAATTTGAACCGGGGAATTGAATGACAGCCCAACGCATGGTCTAATCCTCTATTTGGCCGCGTGCGGCTTAGTCTTGATCCTCGCGCTTGTTCTTCTTTTTGCCCTTGTCCTTTTTCTTCTTCTTTTTGTCCTTCTTTTTCTCTTTGTCTTTTTTCTTGGACTTCTTTTCTTTTTTGGACGGGACAACGGCTTCGGCTTCTTCCTCGTGACTTTCGGTGGCTTTTTCGATGAGGGCCTTCAACTTGGCTGCGGCGGAGGCGGGCTTGGTTTCATCGTCGAGCTTGAGGATGTAGTCCTCAATGACCGGATTGGAAAGCAGGTCGCGGCAGATTTGCTCCAGCTTTTCGCGGGTCTTCTCGACATTTTTACCGCTGATTTCCAGTTCGATGTGTTTGCCAATGCGAACGGAGTCGACGCACTCCATTCCCAATTGGTGGATGGCACGGCGAACGGTGTCGCCTTGGGGATCAAAAACGCTTGGTTTCGGGGTGACAATAATCTCGGCCTTCATAGGGGAAGTGAGTATCTTTAGACGGCGGCAGGGAGAAGTCAATGGCGCATCCGAGAAAACCGCTCGAAGGACTTTGTCGGAAGGATATATACCCCTTTTTTCTATAAAGTGCCGAGTGGAGAAAAAAAACGCCATCGCCATCTGAAATGGATGTTGTTACTCTCTTTGTAATACAAGAAATATCATGAAACTCATCCGCTCGCTGCACCTTTATCTCGGTTGTTTGTTTGCTCCTTTGATGCTGCTCTACGCCCTGAGCGGCGCGGTGCAAGTTTACCGCCTCAACGACGCGAAGAAGGACGGCAGTTATACTCCGCCCGTGTGGTTGAAGACGATTGCCGATGTGCACACGCACCAGAAATTGCCCGCGACGGATCGCTCGTCGGCTCTCACGATTTCCAAGGCCGCGATTGGCGTGGGAGCGGGTTTGGCCCTCGGAGTGATGGCGCTATCCGGAATCGTGATGGCGTACAAATTCACCCGGAACAAATGGACCGTCACGTTTTTCCTGGCCGCCGGAATTGCGCTGCCGGTGATTTTTCTCTACCTGCGATTGTAGAAACCAGGGGCGGTGAATAGATACGGCTCTAGTGCTTGAGCAGCAGCAGAAAGGCCGCGGTCACGCCGGCCCCGATGACTATTCCCAAGAAGAGCCAAATCCAGCCGGCCATCGTTTTTTTGACCGCGATTTCCTGAGTCTTGGGTTTGGAGGTGGCGACCATGGTCGCCATGGCACTGGGAGCGGGGCTGCTGCTGACACTCTTGTGGACAACGGCCGCGTCGACTTTACCGACGGTGACTTGAACTTTTTTGGGCAGACTGGAACCGTCCAACTGGGCGGTTTCGGCGGCCTTGAGGGTATGGGGGCGTCTTTCGATGATGCGGCGGATTTCGGCCGATTGGGGCACCGGCTGGGTCGAGCGGCGAAGGACTCGCGCAGGCAGATCGATGCGACTGGTTTCCTGATTCGGATTGTTGACCGCTGCCAGCGCGGCCGAATCCATGATATTGACCCGGAACCGGTATTCGCCGAAACGGACAATATCGTTGTGCTTGAGGATGACCTGGGTGACGCGGTCGCCATTGACAAAAGAACCGGTCTCGGAGCCTTGATCGTACAGGACGTACTGGCCTTCCTCCCAGGCCACGTAGGCGTGCTCGGGCGCGATTTGGCCGCTCGGCAGTTGTAGCTGCGCATCATCACGATTCCCTATCGTGAATACCCCTCTGCTCAGCGGATAAGAAACGTTGGGAGAGTCTTCCGCAATATAAACCAGAGCTGGCATAGGATAAGAAGATTATAATTTAGAAGGGCTTAAAGTAAACCCATGTCAAACAATGCGCGATATTTCTAATTTTTCAATCAAATTCTTATAGCTCTTATCAGTTTATTTGGAGATAGCTTCTTCCGCTGCGGCAGCTTCGGCCCAACGTTCCTGGGCGGTTTTGGGGAAGTCATCGGAAGCGAGGGCGAATTCGGTTTTCAATTCACGCGACAGCTCCGTCATGGCGGCTTCGGCTTTGCGGGTGACCTGTTCGCGGATTTCCTTGGTTGAAAGCGACGGATCGGACGGCAGCGGAATCATCGGGCCGAAGCGGAAATCGAGCGTCGTGCGCCACCACCAATTCCGTTTCGCGTACAACTTGTCCGTGCCGAGAACGACGCACGGCACGACCGGGACGCCGCCGAGCTGGGCGAGTGCTCCGACGCTTCCGTCCAACGGTGCACCGCCCAGCACCGACGTTTCGCCGGAACGGATGCCGCCTTCGGGGAACAGGCCGACAATATCGCCGCTCTTCAACCGGCGCAGGATTTCGCGTACAGCCTTCAAGTCCGATTCCTGGCGGTTGATCGAAATGGAATCAAGTCCTTCGAAGAACCAGCGGCCCACCGGATGCTGGAACATTTCCAGCGCCACGACCCACGAGACGGCTCCCCAGCGGATCGACGCCAGGATTGGCGGATCGAAATGACTGATATGATTACAGATCAGCAGATAGGGGCCTTTGGCGGGCAAATGGCGCTTTCCGGTGACGCGGATTTTGACGAAAATACCGATTAAAGTTCTCACCAGGGCCTGGGAGAATTTGTAAAAACAAAAATGATATAGGCTTGTCGAAAGTGGTTTTTTGGAGCTAAACAGATTCATGTCTTGTCAAAAAGTAGCAGTCCGCGTTCCGGCGACAACAGCGAATCTGGGCCCCGGTTTCGATAGTCTCGGTGTCGCGTTGCGCCTTTACAATACCATTACCGTTCGCTCCGGCGTCACCACCAAGCTTCCCCCGATGTTCTCGGCGACGGGCAAGGCATTCTTCGCGGCCACCCGCGTCAAACCCTTTCCTTTTTCCGTCGAGATCAAGGGCAATGTCCCGATCTGTCGCGGCATGGGCAGCAGCGTTACGGTGCGCCTCGGCATCGTCGGCGCGCTCAACCGTCTCTCCGGACGACCGCTTTCGCCAGAGGAAGTTCTCACGCTGGTCGTCGCGATGGAAGGCCATCCCGACAACGCCGTTCCGGCCTACTACGGCGGATTTGCGGCGTGTACGACGGGGCGTTTCGTCAACGTCCCGGTTTCACCCAAATTGAAGTTCATCGCGCTGGTTCCCGACATCCAGCTTGAAACCAGCGCCGCCCGCAAAGTTCTCCACTCGAAAGTTGCCCTCGCCGACGCCGTCAGCAATCTCCAGCGTGCCTCGGTCATCACCGCCGCCTTCTGCGCTCCCAATTACCGGGCTCTGCGTGGGCTCTTCACCGACCGGTTGCACCAGCCCTATCGCGCGAAACTCATCCCCGGTTTTTACGATGTCCTCGCCGCCGCCGACCGGGCGGGCGCGCTGGGCAGTTACCTCAGCGGAGCCGGTTCGACGATCATGGCCGTCACGGTCGATCAACCGGAAAAAGTCCGCACCGCGATGTTGCGCGCCGCCAATAAATTCATCAAGGGTTCCCAAGCCTGCATCCTGAGCGCCGATAACGATGGCACGCAGGTGAAGGAATATTAGAGCGTATTAAAGTATTGCGCATACAAAGAACGGGGGCGCTGCCCCATAAGCGCTAACTT
>DBTH01000152.1:0-2977 GCA_002306945.1 Methylacidiphilaceae bacterium UBA1321
ATGCGCTGCGCCTCGCCGCCGGAAAGCGTGCCGCTCTCGCGGTTGAGGGTGAGATAGCCGAGGCCGACCTCTTCAAGAAAACCGAGCCGGTTCAAAATTTCGCGCCGGATCTCGCCGCCGATTTTTTCCTCATTCGGCGACAGCGGCAACTGCGTCAGCCAATCCTTCGCCGCGTTGATCGAGAGTTGGCAGAATCCGGCGATATTGAGTGGCGGCGCCGTCGGCGATGTCAGCGTCACCGAGAGAATCTCCGGTTTCAACCGCGCGCCGTTGCACTTCTTGCAAGTCTGCCGTCCCATGAATGCCTGGAGACGGTGCCGGACGAGTTCGCTCTTGGTCGATTCGTAGAGCCGCGAAGTCTGCGCCAGCACACCTTCGAACGGACGCTCGACAAAACTCATCGCCCCCTTGCGCACCACCGGCAGCGGCACCCGCTCCTCGCCCGTTCCGAAAATCATCGCGCGGCAAAATTCGTTCGTGCAATCGCCCCACTTCTGCGCCATCGATTGGCCGTAATGCTCGGCAATCGCCTTGAGCGTGCGCTCGTAGATCGCCGCAATCGCCGGGTTGGAACGCCGCCACGGGCTGATCGGCATTTCATTGAGCCGCACCTCCGGCTCCGGCACGAGCAGATCGGGATCGACCACTTCGACCGAGCCGATGCCGTGACAAACCGGACAGGCGCCCTGCGGACTATTGAACGAGAAATCGCGCGGCTTCAACTCGCCAAAACGGAAGCCGGTCTCAGGATCGAAATTCTGATTGCTCAAGACCCACTCGAACGGCTTCTCGTCGGCCTTCGTCACCCCGAAAATCCGCACCACACCGCCGCCGGTGCGCAGGGAAAGTTCGATCGAATCGCTCAGTCGCGTCTTGATCGACTCCGCCGTCTTCAAGCGATCAACAACCGCTTCAATGGTGTGTGCCTTCGCCTTGTCGAGTTTGGTGAGCGGTTCGAGTTCAACAATCTTGCCGTCAACGCGCGCGCGGACAAAACCATCGCGCTTGAGCCGCTCGATCACGTCGCGGAATTCGCCCTTCTCCAAAGTAATCACAGGCGCGAGAAGATGAACCGGCGTTCCCTCGGGTAACGAGAGCACCTTGTCGACCATCTGCTGAACCGAAAAACGTTGGAGCGGTTTGCCCGTCACCGGATGATGCGGGATGCCGAGGTGCGCAAAGAGGAGGCGGAGCAGATCGTAAATTTCCGTTGTCGTCGCAATGGTCGAACGCGGATTGCCGCCCGTGGTGCGTTGCTCGATGGCGATGGCCGGGGAAAGGCCGTCAATGAAATCGACGTCGGGCTTCTCCATCTGTTCGAGGAATTGCCGCGCGTAGGTGGAAAGGCTCTCGACGTAACGGCGCTGGCCCTCGGCGTAAAGCGTGTCGAAAGCGAGCGACGACTTGCCCGAGCCCGACAAGCCGGTGATAACCGTCAGCTTGTTGCGCGGAATCGAAACCGAAATATTCTTCAGGTTGTGCTGTCGTGCACCTCCTATCCGGATTTCCTCAACTGCCATAACCTCCAAATCTAGGTCAGCTCAGGCCATAGGGCAAGGTCTGAAACTAAAGGCATCTACAGCCATTACGAAACAAGTCCTGATTGCAAAAAAACAGGGAAATGGGCAAAAAGAAACCCGGGGTTGATCACCACTACTTATCTTTCGACAAGCATTGGGAGAGCAATAGCCCCGGGACTGTAAGTAAACTATCGACTACGCAGCATGGAAAATCAAGCGCAATTTATCTCGGACATTCAGCGAGGTTTGTCTACTTTCCGATATGACTCATATCGCAAGTCTAGTTCAACGAATGCTGAAATATTATCGCGATACTTTTGGAACGAATCTTTATCGGAAGCACTCTACCCTGCCTTTCACTTTTTAGAGATTTCTTATCGAAATGCACTCCATGACGCCATGGCTCAAGTCATTGGCACAAACGGTTGGTTGGATAATTGCCCTGATTTTTTGCGCAAACAAGAGAAAGCATCCATCTGGGAAGCAAAAGAATCGCTACGGATTCGGGGCAAAACTTCAACCGAGCCTTATCTCATATCTGAATTGAGTTCGGATTCTGGACCAGCCTCGCCGATTCTAATTACGAAGTCATGTGGCACAAGCTAATCAAATCCGTCTTTCCTCATATGCCCAATGTCATTAGAAACAGGAAAGAAATCTCTTCGCGTTTGAATGCGGTGAGATCTCTCCGGAATGCCTCCATGCATCATCATTCGATATGGCATTGGAGAGACTTGAAAGCTAAACATTGCATTGCCCGGGATCTTATTTCCTGGATTAATCAACCCATCCACAAAACCCTGCAGCAGGTAGATAGATTTCCTGAAGTTTTTGCAGCAGGAGAAACGCTCCATCTGAAGAAGACAACGCTTTTATTGGAAGCGCTCTCTTAATACGAAAACAAAACAGGCACCCGGTTTCCCGGATGCCTGTTTTCTGGAAGTTGCTCTACACCCGCAACGCCTGCGGTTCAAAGAACAGACGTTCTCTTCCGCTTCGCGTCGCGTGGGTGCAGGGGCGATTGCCCCTGCTCAAGGATGCGTCATATTCGCGGCGACGACGATCTTGTCGAATTCTTCCGCGGTGAGGTAGCCGAGCGCGAGGGTCGATTCCTTGAGGCTGATCTTCTCGTGGTGGGCTTTCTTGGCGATCTTGGCGGCCTTGTCGTAACCGATCTTCTGGTTGAGGGAGGTCACGAGCATGAGGCAGTTCTTCACGTAGTAGTCGATCTTGTCCTGGTTGATGTCGATGCCGACCGCGCAATGTTCGATGAACATGTGGATGGAATCGGTCATCAGTCGGACGGAGTGCAGGAAGTTGTGGATCATGACGGGCTTGAAGACGTTCAACTCGAAGTTGCCCTGGGAACCGGCAAAGCCGATGGCGGCGTCGTTGCCCATGACTTGAACGGCCACCATGGTCATCGCTTCGGACTGGGTCGGATTGACCTTGCCGGG
>DBTH01000152.1:3233-11636 GCA_002306945.1 Methylacidiphilaceae bacterium UBA1321
TGCCGGGCATGATCGAGGAGCCGGGTTCATTCTCGGGGATGTTGAGTTCGCCGAGGCCGCAGCGGGGGCCGGAGGCGAGCCAGCGGACGTCGTTGGCGATCTTCATCAGCGAGGCGGCGAGGGTCTTGAGAGCGCCGGAGGCGAAGACGACTTCATCGTGCGCGGAGAGCGCGGCGAACTTGTTCGGGTGCGAGGTGAAGGGCAGTCCGGTGAGTTCGGCAATCTTCTTGGCGGCGCGTTCGGCGAATTCGGGGTGGGCGTTCAAGCCGGTGCCGACCGCTGTGCCGCCGATGGCCAGCGAGTAGAGGCCGGGCAATGTAGCTTCGATGCGCGCATAATCGCGGTCGAGCATGCTGACCCAACCGGAGATTTCCTGGCCGAGGGTGATCGGAGTCGCGTCCTGCAAGTGGGTGCGGCCAATCTTGACGACGTCGGCGAATTGCTTGGCCTTCTTGTCGAGGGCGGCGCTGAATTCCTTCACAGCCGGGAGGAGCTTGGTCTGCACTTCGGTCGCGGCGGCAATGTACATCGCGGCGGGGAAGGTGTCGTTGGAAGACTGGGATTTGTTGACGTCGTCATTGGGGTGGATGGGGGTCTTACTGCCCATCTTGCCGCCCGCGATTTCGATGGCGCGGTTGGAAATGACTTCGTTGGCGTTCATGTTGGTCTGCGTGCCCGAACCGGTCTGCCAGATGCGCAGGGGGAAATGTTCGTCGAGCTTGCCGGCAATGACTTCGTCGGCGGCTTTACAGATCAAATCGCACTTGTCGGCGGGGAGCTTGCCGAGGTCCTTGTTGACCAGCGCGGCGGCCTTTTTCAGGATGCCAAAGGCGCGGATGAGTTCGCGCGGCATGACGTCGTGGCCGATGGCGAAGTGGATCAGGGAACGGGCGGTTTGCGCGCCATAATAACGATCATCGGGCACTTCGATAGCGCCCATGCTGTCGGTTTCTGTCCGGGTCGGTCCGGCCGGTTTCGGGGAGGAATGTGACATAGTCTGTGTTGGGTAATGTTGAGGTTGGATTGAAGCATGGGCTGCCAGGCGCCACGCGAAAATTGATTAGCCTATCTTATATCGCAGCCAAACGCTTGAGTCCATCTTTTATCTGCACTACGGAAGTCGCCCGCGGCATGGGTCGCGGCATGAGAGAGATAAATAAGCGCGCGAAAAAATTCCTTCCATTCTTTGCTTCGACAGGCGTAAGCTGCGCACCGCTTTCGCGCCTGACCGGCTGACTTTCATGACAAATGCCGCACCTAACTCCGCACCGAATACGGAAACGAGCCTGACCTTGAAAAACCACGTCACGCCCCGGATTTTCATTGCCGCCACACGCATGGACGACGGCAAGACCACCACGTCCATCGGACTCTTCGCGGCGCTCAAAAAACGCTTCAACGACATCGGCTACATCAAGCCCGTCGGCCAACGCTTCGTCCAGGTCGAAGGCCTCAAGATCGACGAAGACACCATGCTCGTCAACGAGACCTACAAAGTCCGCACCCCCCTGCGCGCGATGAGCCCCATCGCCGTCGAGCCCAACTTCACCCGCCGCTACCTCTCCGGCGGCAACCACGCCGAACTCGCCCGCAAAGTCCAGACCGCCTTCGACGAATCTGCCTGGGAAAAGAACTTCATCATCATCGAAGGCACCGGCCACGCCGGAGTCGGCAGCGTCTTCGACCTCTCCAACGCCACCGTCGCCAAAATGCTCCACAGCAAAGTCATCATCGTCAGCTCCGGCGGCATCGGCAAACCCATCGACGAGATCGCCCTCAACCTCGCCCTCTTTGAAAAACACGGCGTCGAAGTCGTCGGCGCGATCCTCAACAAGGTCATGCCCGACAAAATGGACCTCATCCGCGAATACGGCTCCCGCGGCCTCCAACGCCTCGGCCTGCCCCTGCTCGGCGTCATGCCCTACAACACCGAATTGCGCAAGCCGACCCTCAACCAGGTTCACGAGGAAATCCGCGGCACCTTCATCACCGGAGCCGAACACAAGCGCCGCCGCGTCACCCGCGTCCAGGTCGGCGCCATGGCCGCCCGCAACGCCGAACACTACGTCGAACCCGGCACCCTCATCATCACCGGCGGCGACCGCGACGAACTCATCGTGGCCATCCTGCGCCACTCCGATAAACGCTCTCATCCCATCGCCGGAGTCGTCCTCACCGACGGCGTCACCCCGCCCGACAACGTCATGGACATGATCCGCCAACGCAACATCCCCTTCATCCAGACCTCCTACGACGTCTACTCGGTCGCCTCGGCCATCACCCGCATGACGGTCAAAACCGAAATCGGCGACCGCGACAAGATCGGCATGATCGAAAACCTCATCAGCCAAAACGTCGACGTCGACCGCATCATCTCCCTCGTCACCCAGACCGACCCCTCCGGCCACCAGATGGCGCTGTTTTAAAAAGGGAATACAAATGCGGGGAAAATCCAAGCGCCGCAGGACGCTCTGTTTCCACGTCAGCGTTACTGGATGTAGATGTATCCGATTACCATAAAAGTGGCTCTTGAATTATTTCTCCGATTAGGGAATTATCTAGCTATGGCCGTTCAATTTACGGATGCGGAAATAAACTCTCTCCTTCTTGAACAAAAACCTTTACCTGCGGATTATGCCTCTAAAATAGTGACGAGGCCAAAACGGGGTCATCGTGAGCGGGAGTTAGCGATTAGAGGTGGTAATGGAAGCGATTTCCTCTTAAAGCTGCGACAGTCTTCGATTAACCCTATGGATTTTTCGGTTATTCTCTGCATTCTACCCAAAGGAAAAACTGACGAGTTTCGATTTCGCCGTCACAATGGAAAAAATCACGAGCATACTAATAAACTGGAGAGGGACAAGATGTACGACTACCACATCCACATGGCCACGGAACGGTACCAGCAAACCGGGTGGGCAGAGGATTCGTATGCTCAACCCACAAATCGCTACCAAGACTTTCATGGAGCCTTGCAGTGCATGTACGAAGATGCCAACTTCATATTGCTACCCAATGGACAGATTGCTCTTATCTAGTTAAACGCCATGCCACCAGATACAATCATTCAGGATTTCAAACGGAAGGTATGCGAGGAGATTCGACTAGAGCCGGAAGGTATCGACCGTTACCGTGTCTTTACTCCGTTCATGTTTCAGGACGGAGATCATCTGGCGATTGTATTACGTCACAATAATGGAAAGTGGGTTTTGGCTGATGAAGGCCACACCTACATGCATTTGACGTATGAAATTGATGAAGCAGCTTTTCAGCGAGGAACCCGCCAAGAAGTCATTAGCAACGCGTTGGATGCCTTTCAGGTTAACGATCAAGATGGCGAACTCCTGATGCGAATCGAAGAAGGGCGTTACGGGGACGCACTATTTAGTTTTATTCAAGCTCTGATCAAAATTTCCGATGTAACCTATCTCTCAAGAGTGCGAGTACAATCTACTTTCATGGAAGATTTTGACAGTTTAATGACGCAAACCATTCCAGCCAATCGTAGAACCTTTAATTGGCGTGATGCACAAAATGATCCCGAAGGTAAGTATCTCGTGGACTGCAAGCTCAATGGCATGGAAAAGCCGATTTATATCTTTGCATTACCCAATGATGACAAGGTAAGAGATGTAACTATCGCATTGCTTAACTTTGAGCGATGGGGGCATAAGTATCGTTCTTTGGCTATCTTTGAGGATCAAGAGTCAGTCAGCCGTAAAGTGCTTTCACGATTTAGCGACGTCTGCGAAAAACAATTTTCTAGTCTAGGAGCTAATCGAGAACGCATCACCAAATTCATTGAAGAAGCTATTGTTTAAGATCAGAACGAATAGCAAATAAAGAGCCAGCATCTTTATTTTATATTATTGCAATCTATTTTGCAATTTTACGCAGAGAAAAGATGCTTACCTCCCTCTTTATTTGGTGTTTTATTCGTGAAAAAACGAGGCTGTGCTGACGTTTAGTTATTCCTCGCATCTGGACGTCGATACCGGGAGTGTTTTTCGTCGCTTCAACGCCAAGCCGCCTCATCTGACACTTGAAAAGCGCGAGACAAAATAGAGAATTTTAAATAAAACTGTAGCCCATTTTACAAACCCAGAGACAACGGTAAATGAGGGCTCTCGTGAAGATTGACACACCCAGTCGAGTTCTAGCGGCTATAGAATTACTTTAAACGTTCTAGACGACAAACCGCAGGTTGCTGCACCTCGTCACAGAAAATTAATTACGCCTGTAATCTTTTCCTTTTTAACTATTGCGACGAGACCGCTATCCATCGGTGCGCCTGCCAGCCATTCCTTGTCAAAATCTGGTCAACCGTCAGACATTCCACATGACCATCGCAGAACAGATAATTCTGCCCTACTCCGTGTATATTCTGGCTACCGCCCAGCCAACCATTCACTACAGAATAGCTTAACTGGAACTGGAAGTTGGATGCCTGCGGCCATTCCGCAATCATGATCGTCAGAGAGGGGCTGGGCAGAACCGCCATTTTTCGTCCTGGAATGCTATATCTGGAAAAGACCCCCATAGCAACTGTAGCACTTTCCGTACTGCACGTTGAGGCCGTATAGGAACGGGGGCTCGCGGTCAAGGGTCTGGAATCGGCAGGGCAGCGTAAGATCGATGTGGGCAGATTCGCCGCTATGGGCGGATTCACTAATACGGACGATGAGAGTTTAATCCCCATATACGAAGCTATATTGACATCCCACGACCCCAGGCTCGGATCACTGCCCGGCGGAAACTTGCCGTCGTTATCCGCCACATACGCCAGGATACCCACTCCAATCTGTCTGAGGTTGGAAGCGCATTTGATCGTCTTGATGCTTTTATTGATCTTCGTATAGGCAGGAAACGACAGGCCGGCCAATACGGCTATAATCATGATGACAACCATCATTTCCATAAGGGTAAACGCACCCTTCCGGTGGCGAGAAAAGCTCTTGGATAATAACATATTTCCTCCGCAAATCACATTTCCGATAGCATGTTCCATATATATTTCTCCGACTGACTCTTTTTCAATTCATGAAAACTTCAATGGGATTCGCTGTTAAAAATTTATTCTTTAATACGGTTGCTCCAGCAGTAAACATCCCTGGTGGTTTCCGGGTCATAAAAGACCCCGGGATTGGGATTGAACTTCAAACCGATCCAGTCGTTGTCCGTTACAAATATATTCGAGGAATAAGCTGTCCCGATGGCTCCGCGGTAGGAATATTCCTTGAGATTGGAACGCCTGTTTATAATCGAGTTATCCCTGAAGATAACGTTTTTCGCCGAGCATGCGTAGACGGCCGCACCGCTAGTCTCGATAAATTTATTTTCCTCAATGAGGATATCGTGAATGATCGGGTAGGTCGCCTTCGTAGTGGATGGATCGCTTTCGAGATAAGTGCTTATGTAGATACTAGGACGCAATTCATTGGGATAGTTAGCAATCGGGTTGACTTTTTCGAAGACGTTATCCCGTATCACTATGTTTGAAGCGCCATAGCCTTCGCGCCAGGAATCGATCGTGTAGCCCGTCTCGATTTTAATGGCTCCCATTTGATTTCTGACAAAGCGGCAATCTTCGACAGTGACATCGCGCGCCAGCAGGAGAAGCCCACGAGCCCGGTTATCATGAAAATAACAGTTCCGTATAATCACGTTACGGGAATCGTATCTCCAATTAAAAATAACAAATTTATCGCCCACCACTCCAGGTAACGGTTTATCAAACTGCAAAGTGTAGAGATTCTTGCTCTTGTCTACAGTCACAACGGACTTCAGCTTTTCCTTGAATCCGGTAGGAGCGTATTCCGCGCTTCTGAGCTCAATGAGGTCGCCCTCATGATAAAGGCTGATGTTTTTTGCATATATCAGAGTCAAGCCCGTGTCGCTGGATTTGCTGGCATACCCTGAATTGTCATGGATATTGATACAATCGTCGGCGCCAAGACCGAACTCGCAGGATTCCATTTTGAAAAAGCCTTGGGAGTTCCCCACATGCAGGTGGTCGGCGGTACATGTAATCGGTCGATTACTGTCCGGCGGCCTCATGACGTTTGTCCGGATGAATTGCCAGTGGTGTTGACCACCCGAGACGATGAATGCCATGCCAGGACATGAATAGACATTCACATCCTGAATAGTCAGATGCGAATTATCGCTCATATTGAAGCCACCCATATCATAGTAATAGTGCGCCATGCGAAAGAGCTGCCCTTCCTTGAGCGCACCATTACCCGGAGTTAGTCTCAGTAAATTGTCTGAAAGCCATTCACTCTGTGGCTTGTTCTGCCCCTTGTTGAATTCGTACGCGATATTGAAACCTCCTTCACACCCCACCGACATTGTGGACGGGTCCAGCATATCGATCATCGCAACGCGGATGTCTCGCCGTGGAAATTTTTCATAGTCGACAAACCGGAAATCGACCCAACTCGCACCAGGCCCGACTTTTTCGACCTTTACAACGCTGGCCAGCGGATCCTTTTCCCAATCCCAATCGATATTAAAATTTTTAAACATCACGCGCTCGCATTTGCTTACTCTCATTATGGAATTTTTCTTTTTCAGAAACACGAGGGTTGAGCCCTGCCCGTCAAACTCAAAGTCCTTGAGTCTCTCGAACAGAATGGAGTCGTCCGAAGTGAAACGATAGACACCCTTCGGAACAATCAGGCGCGAAGCTTTCTCGCGAGCGCATTTCGCTATAGCGTCATTGAACGCCCTGGTATTATCCTCCTCACTCGGAGAGGCGCCGAAGGAGGCTACGGACACAACGGTGTCTGTCTGCGGTTGTGGCAGGTCAACGCTGAATTCACTAGCCCCTCGCGGAATCGCGGGCAGATCAACCGAGGGGGATCTCTTCTCATTTGCAGGAAGGAAGGCGCAATCGGCCAATTCCTCTATATAGATGTCTTTGACATAGCCGCTGGCTTTCTTCTTGGTGTGAATCTGAAGAGAGTAATTGGAAGCGTTATCGGGCACGGTGAATTTCAATCTGACCGTCTTCTCCCCGCTGAATTCAAAAACGGGCTGACAAGCCAGATCTGAGCGGGCGCTCCCCCCTTCAAATGGACGTATCAGTATCAGCAAATTCGAGTCGTCACCGGCTTCCTCCGTCTTGCAAGTCAGGGTAACGCAGTAGGTTTTTCCCGGCTTGAACAAACCCGGATGCGTCCTGAAACAAACATTCCAGACATGCTGGCTGGTTTGCGTATTAAAATTCAGCCGGCCATTTTCAACGGAGGCAGAGGATTCCGTCAGTTGGTACAACGAACTATTTTCGAGATCCAACCTGACTTTCTCGCGGGCTGATTTTTGAGCTGTAGCGGCGGGCGTATTGGTGTCTGCGGCTCGGCAAGGCATTGCGACTGTCAGGAGAGCAGTCAATACGACAGACGTGATTAAGGGAATACGTTGAATCTTCATGTTACAGGGAAAGGGTTCGGAGTTTTAACTCCGAAAAATCTTCGATTTTTGACTTGATTCTACATTAGAGAAGTGCTTCACTACTTCTACAGAGTAGTAAAGAAGTTAAAAAATGCAACCCTTTTTTCTCGATTATGCTCATTGAATCTCCTCAACAGCCCGCTTCCGATTCCCCTTCCTTAAATCTCCTTAAAGAGATTGTTCTGGACGGCGATCGTGACATGCCTCTCCACGCGCAACTACGCGCTTCTCTGAGGCGGGTCATTGAGGATAGTTTCAAAGACGAACAGCGTTTTTACTCTGAAAATCAGCTTGCCGCCCACTTCCGCATTTCCCCCGGAACGGTGCAGCGCGTTCTGGGCGACCTGGTCACAGAGGGCTTGCTCAAGCGTAAAAGAGCCCGCGCTACCTATGTCCAAAAGAAAAGCAGTCAGTTCCCTCGCAAGTTGGCGGTTTTTCTTCCGGACTGCACCTCACCGCATCTTTCCAAGCTCCTGATTGGGCTCAACTCCCAATACATTGACCGCGATATTGAAGTGCTCTTCTTTTATACGCACAAAAACGACAATCTCGGCGTGGCCTACAAGCATCTCCGTTTTTCTCCCAACGAAGGCGCCGTCATTCTTCTCGGCACATCGCAGAACGCCACGCTCGAATTGGAGGAAGCTTTAGTGGAACGGAATTATCTATTCGCTACGGTAGATACTCTAAGCCCAATCCAGCGGGGGCATTATGTCGGGCCAGACAACAAACTCGGCATCGAGATGGCTATGGAATATCTGATCTCGTTGGGCCACCAAAAAATCACCTTCCTCATCACTGAGCCTACAGAACACGCGAGCATCCGAGAGAGAACGGCCGCCTTCAAGCAATATTGCACCAAATTTCACGTCGCTTCACCTGCCATTCACGACTGCAAAGCCAACTATTGGGAAAACGTTTACACCTCAGCCCAAAACGCCATGCCTG